>NZ_JBJYIN010000051.1:0-275 GCF_046237015.1 Pectobacterium hainanensis | reverse complement strand
AACTCTTTCTTAATAGTGCTATTAAAAAAGACTGCCCTGTACTATTTACTCATTCGACTGAAGCAGAGGCTATCAAATTATTTGCCAATACTTATCTCGCCATGCGTGTTGCTTATTTCAATGAACTTGACACCTATGCTCAAGTTTTTGATTTAAATACTCGTCAAATTATTGATGGCGTGTGTCTTGATCCACGTATTGGAAAGTTTTACAACAATCCCTCTTTTGGCTATGGTGGATATTGCCTCCCTAAAGACACTAAACAACTTTTAGCA
>NZ_JBJYIN010000050.1:0-278 GCF_046237015.1 Pectobacterium hainanensis | reverse complement strand
ACTTGAGCGTATAGTAGATGATGGGGTAGACGCGGTCGATGTCGGTCTTGATGAGGTTGAGGTCAAGCAGACTGTTCATACCTACACCTTCTCGTGTTGTTTTGGAGGCTTCGGCATCAGCACCGCCCTTGTCCGCATCGTCCGTTTTGGCTTTGTCAGCATCGCCTATCGCTGCAATCGTCGCTGCATCCTGTTGAGAGGCTTCAAGTTTAGCCTGTTCTGCCTTGCCTTTGCTCGCAGCGTTGCGCTTTTCGAGCAGCTCCAATGCTGTCGCGCTC
>NZ_JBJYIN010000049.1:0-279 GCF_046237015.1 Pectobacterium hainanensis | reverse complement strand
CATCAATCAGTAGATGATTTAAAAATCGGTGCTCGTATTGAAGCTGGCGAGAAAAAAGACGATGCATTGGATTTTGCTTTATGGAAGGCAGCGAAGCCAGGAGAAATTTTCTGGGAAAGTCCTTGGGGCAATGGCCGTCCAGGATGGCATATTGAATGTTCTGTAATGGCTCGTGAGCATTTAGGAGATACTATTGATATTCACGCTGGCGGACAGGATTTAACTTTCCCCCACCACGAAAATGAAATTGCACAATCAGAAGCTCATAATGATAAAACA
>NZ_JBJYIN010000005.1:0-284840 GCF_046237015.1 Pectobacterium hainanensis | reverse complement strand
TTACTGCAGAGGCCCCGGATACGACCGCGCCAGCCGTACCGACCGATGTCGAGGTGGCGGAAGATGGCACTTCCGTCAGCGGTAACGCCGAACCGGGCAGCACGGTGACCCTCACTGATGCGAACGGTAATGTACTGGGCGAGGCCACGGCAGGTGAAGACGGAAGCTTTACCGTGCCGTTAAATCCAGCGTTGACCAACGGTGAAACGGTGAATGTGATCGCCACCGATCCTGCTGGCAATAGCAGCGATCCGGTCATCGCAGAGGCCCCGGATATGACCGCGCCAGCCGTACCGACCGATGTCGAGGTAGCGGAAGATGGCACCTCCGTCAGCGGTAACGCTGAGCCGGGCAGCACGGTAACGCTCACCGATGCTGATGGAAATACTCTGGGCGAAACCACGGTAGGTGAAGACGGCAGCTTTACCGTGCCGTTAAATCCGCCATTGACCAACGGGGAAACGGTGAACGTGGTGGTCACCGATCCTGCTGGAAACAGTAGCGGTCCGGTCATCGCAGAGGCACCAGATACGACAGCGCCAGCCGTACCAACGGATGTCGAGGTGGCGGAAGATGGCACCTCCGTCAGCGGTAACGCCGAGCCGGGCAGCACTGTGACCCTCACTGATGCGAACGGTAATGTACTGGGCGAGGCCACGGCAGGTGAAGACGGAAGCTTTACCGTGCCGTTAAATCCAGCGTTGACCAACGGTGAAACGGTGAATGTGATCGCCACCGATCCTGCTGGCAATAGCAGCGATCCGGTCATCGCAGAGGCCCCGGATATGACCGCGCCAGCCGTACCGACCGATGTCGAGGTAGCGGAAGATGGCACCTCCGTCAGCGGTAACGCTGAGCCGGGCAGCACGGTAACGCTCACCGATGCTGATGGAAATACTCTGGGCGAAACCACGGTAGGTGAAGACGGCAGCTTTACCGTGCCGTTAAATCCGCCGTTAACCAACGGTGAAACGGTGAACGTGGTGGTCACCGATCCGGCTGGCAATAGCAGCGATCCGGTCACCGCAGAGGCACCGGATACGACCGCACCAGCCGTACCGACCGATGTCGAGGTGGCAGAAGATGGGACGTCCGTCAGCGGTAACGCCGAACCGGGCAGCACGGTGACCCTCACCGATGCTGATGGGAATACTCTGGGTGAAACCACGGTAGGTGAGGATGGCAGCTTTACCGTGCCGTTAGATCCGCCGTTGACCAACGGTGAAACGGTGAATGTGGTGGTCACCGATCCTGCTGGCAACAGCAGCGATCCGATCACCGCGGAGGCACCCGATACAACGCCACCGGACATGCCGCATGCTTACCTGAATGAAGCGGGCACGGCGCTGAATGGGACGGCCGAACCAGGCAGTACGGTGACGGTGACGTTGCCGGACGACACCATAATTACGGCCACAGCGACAGACAACGGTACCTGGAGCATCAGTCTGCCGGACGGATTGGAAGCGGGTACACAGCTCGATGTAACGGCGACGGATGCAGCAGGAAATACTTCGCCGTCATATACGGTGACGGTACCGGATACATCAATACCCGATACCACTCCGCCGGAGGCACCGGAAGCGGTGGTCAGCGCGGATGGCCTGACGGTCAGCGGGAATGCGGAGCCGGGCAGTACGGTGAGCGTGACGCTGCCGAATGGCACGGTACTGGTCACGACACCTGATGAGTATGGGGTGTACAGCGTGACGTTACCGACAGCATTGCTGAATGGTGAAACAGTCACGGTCACGGCGACGGATGCAGCCGGTAATACGTCAGAAGTGACGAGTGCAATCGCACCGGATACGACCGCACCAGCTGTACCAACCGATGTTGAGGTAGCGGAAGATGGCACCTCCGTCAGCGGTAACGCCGAGCCGGGCAGCACGGTGACGCTTACTGATGCAGACGGTAATGCACTGGGCGAGGTCACGGTGGGTGAAGACGGCAGCTTTACCGTGCCGTTAAATCCGCCGTTGACCAACGGTGAAACGGTGAATGTGGTGGTCACCGATCCTGCTGGCAATAGCAGCGATCCGATCACCGCGGAGGCACCGGATACGACCGCGCCAGCCGTACCGACCGATGTCGAGGTGGCAGACGATGGGACGTCCGTCAGCGGTAACGCTGAACCAGGCAGCACGGTGACGCTCACCGATTCCGATGGGAATGCACTGGGCGAGGCCACGGCAGGTGAAGACGGCAGCTTTACCGTGCCGTTAGATCCGCCGTTGACCAACGGTGAAACGGTGAATGTGGTGGTCACCGATCCTGCTGGCAACAGCAGCGATCCGATCACCGCGGAGGCACCCGATACAACGCCACCGGACATGCCGCATGCTTACCTGAACGAGGCGGGTACGGCACTGAACGGAACCGCCGAGCCGGGCAGTACAATCACGGTGACGCTGCCGGACGACACCACACTCACGACTACGGCGGCAGAAAACGGTACCTGGAGCGTCACGTTGCCAGCAGTGCAGGAAGCTGGAACGCAGCTCGATGTAACGGCGACGGATGCGACAGGAAATATCTCACCGTCGTATACGGTGACGGTACCGGATACATCAATACCGGATACCACACCGCCGGAGGCACCGGAAGCGGTGGTGAGTGCAGATGGTCTGACGGTCAGCGGGGATGCGGAGCCGGGCAGTACGGTGAGCGTGACGCTGCCAAATGGTACGGTACTGATCACGACACCTGATGAGTTTGGGGTGTACAGCGTGACGTTACCGACAGCATTGCTGAATGGTGAAACAGTCACGGTCACGGCGACGGATGCAGCCGGTAATACGTCAGAAGTGACGAGTGCAATCGCACCGGATACCACGGCACCAGCCGTACCGATCGATGTCGAGGTGGCAGAAGATGGTGCTTCCGTCAGCGGTAACGCCGAACCGGGTAGCACGGTGACCCTCACCGATGCGAATGGCAATGTACTGGGTGATGCCACGGCAGGTGAGGATGGCAGCTTTAGCATATCTCTGAGCCCGGCACTCACTAACGGCGAGAACGTGACGGCGGTAGCCACCGATGCGGCAGGCAACAGCAGTACGCCAGCCACGGCGACAGCGCCTGATACGACCGCGCCAGCCGTACCGACCGATGTCGAGGTGGCGGAAGATGGCACCTCCGTCAGCGGTAACGCCGAGCCGGGTAGCACGGTGACGCTCACCGATGCAAATGGTAATGAACTGGGCGAGGCTATCGCGGGTGAAGACGGTAGCTTTACCGTGCCGTTAGATCCGCCGTTGACCAACGGGGAAACGGTGAATGCGGTTGCCACCGATGGGGCTAATAACAGCAGCGCACCAGCCACCACCAACGCCCCCGATACGACAGCACCGTTGCCTCCAACTAATCTGTCAGTTGCAGAAGGTGGGGTGTCCGTCAGCGGTAACGCCGAGCCGGGCAGTACGGTGACGCTCACCGATGCAGATGGTAATGCACTGGGCGAAGCGACTGCTGGTGAAGACGGCAGCTTTACCGTGCTGTTAGATCCGCCGTTGACCAACGGTGAAGCAGTGAATGCGGTTGCCACCGATGGGGCTAATAACAGCAGCACGCCTGCCACCACCAACGCCCCCGATACGACCGCACCAGCCGTGCCGACCGATGTCGAGGTGGCGGAAGATGGCACCTCCGTCAGCGGTAGCGCCGAACCGGGTAGCACGGTGACGCTCACCGATGCAAATGGTAATGAACTGGGCGAGGCTATCGCGGGTGAAGACGGCAGCTTTACCGTGCCGTTAGATCCGCCGTTGACCAACGGGGAAACGGTGAATGTGGTGGTCACCGATCCTGCTGGCAACAGCAGCGATCCGGTCACCGCAGAGGCCCCGGATACCACCGCACCAGCCGTACCGACCGATGTCGAGGTGACTGAAGATGGCACCTCCGTCACTGGTGACGCCGAGCCGGGCAGCACGGTAACGCTCACCGATGCTGATGGAAATACTCTGGGCGAAACCACGGTAGGTGAAGACGGCAGCTTTACCGTGCCGTTAAATCCGCCGTTAACCAACGGGGAAACGGTGAATGTGGTGGTCACCGATCCTGCTGGCAATAGCAGCGATCCGGTCACCGCAGAGGCACCCGATACAACGCCACCGGACATGCCGCATGCTTATCTGAACGAGACGGGCACGGCACTGAACGGGACCGCCGAGCCAGGCAGTACGGTGACGGTGACGTTGCCGGGTAACCCTCCCCTTATGGACACTGTGGCAGACAACGGTACCTGGAGCATCAGTCTGCCGGAAGGATTGGAAGCAGGTACACAGCTCGATGTGACGGCGACGGATGCAGCAGGAAATACTTCTCCGTCGTATACGGTAACGGTACCGGATACATCAATACCCGATACCACGGCACCGGAGGCACCGGAAGCGGTGGTCAGCGCGGATGGTCTGACGGTCAGTGGGGATGCGGAGCCGGGCAGTACGGTGAGCGTGACGCTGCCAAATGGTACGGTACTGATCACGACACCTGATGAGTTTGGGGTGTACAGCGTGACGTTACCGACAGCATTGCTGAATGGTGAAACAGTCACGGTCACGGCGACGGATGCAGCCGGTAATACGTCAGAAGTGACGAGTGCAATCGCACCGGATACCACGGCACCAGCCGTACCGATCGATGTCGAGGTGGCAGAAGATGGTGCTTCCGTCAGCGGTAACGCCGAACCGGGTAGCACGGTGACCCTCACCGATGCGAATGGCAATGTACTGGGTGATGCCACGGCAGGTGAGGATGGCAGCTTTAGCATATCTCTGAGCCCGGCACTCACTAACGGCGAGAACGTGACGGCGGTAGCCACCGATGCGGCAGGCAACAGCAGTACGCCAGCCACGGCGACGGCGCCTGATACGACCGCGCCAGCCGTACCAACCGATGTCGAGGTAGCAGACGACGGTGCTTCCGTTAGCGGTAATGCTGAGCCGGGTAGCACGGTGACGCTCACCGATGCAAATGGTAATGAATTGGGCGAGGCTATCGCGGGTGAAGACGGTAGCTTTACCGTGCCATTGTCTCCGGCACTGATCAACGGTGAAACGGTTACTGCCATTGCCACCGATCCATCAGGTAACAGCAGTGCGTCGATTACGGTCACTGCGCCAGTGATGGTTCTGGAGGCTAACGATAATGCCGTGTTACTGGATTTGGTGACGGAAGCAGAAGTGACCTCTGAGCAATACAGCGACTGGGGTGTGTTGGTCGTCGGTGCGCTGGGTAACATCATTTCGTTACTGGGAGATGATAGTGCGCAAGTCAACTTTACGGTTGATAGCGGAGCGTCGGCTGACATGGTATTGGATGCGAGTGCTACCGGTGGCGTGCTGTCTTTGCTGAGTACCATGGGGGTCATTGTTCAGCAATATGATACGACAGCCAATTCCTGGAACACCATCGTTAATACGTCGGATCCTCAGTGGGCCAGCCTGCTGACTATCGGTAGCAACAGCGTGACATTGAATCTGGAGGGGCTGGGAGAAGGGGCTTACCGTGCAATAGCCTATAACACGACATTGTTGGCGGTAGGATCTTTCACCAACATTACCGCGACGGTGACGCAAACTGGGGCTGGCGTCGTCAGCGGAGAAACCATCTTCAGCGGTAACGTGATTACCGATGTCGACTCGGAGAATGGTTCTGATGTCGCGCCAGTAGGTACGGTTGTGACGCAAGTGGAAAACGGTACGGGAGATGTTGTCGAGGTTACGCAGGATGGTACGAGTATCCAGGGGGAATATGGAACGTTGTCTATCAACCTGGACGGTAGTTACACCTATACATTAACCAACACTTCTCCTAGCGTATTGGGGCAAACCGACAGCTTTACTTACACGATCAGTGTTAGTGGTGTCACCGCCACAGCCAACCTCAATGTGTCGCTGGGTGAGGCAATTGATATCCCTGCCAGTAACGTTGTCGTGACGGATGATTCGGCCTCCATTACCTATGAAACCACTGTGGACACGATAGATAACGGAACGTCATCGCAAGGTGGCTTTACCTTAATCAACGTTGGCCTTGGTCGTGAGTTGAATGTCGGTATTTTGGACGATCTCGCCAGCCCAATTATCTTTGATGTTGAGGAAGGTACGGTTCGGACGATGACGTTGCAATCCTCCGTTGCGGGATTGTCGGCGTTTTCTGAATTTGATCTCTACATTTACAAATTTAATAACGCGACACAGCAATATGAACAGCATCGTGTGGAGGAAGGTTGGCTCAAGACGACGCTCGTGTTGGGGTCTTCTGAAGAGTTGACCTTGACACTCGAAGGCGGGCGCTATCTGTTCCTGCTAGATACGGTATCCGGCATTAGCGTGGTAACAGGCTATACGCTGGATGTTCTGGAAGACCATGTCTATACCGTAGAGACGGTGAGTGCTAACACCACAGGCAATGTGATGGACGACGACATCGCGCCGGAAGGTTCGGTTATCAGTACGGTCAATGGCGTCACGGTGGTGGCTGATGGTACCACGAGTATTAGCGGTGAATATGGTGTGCTGATGATTGATGCTCAGGGGAACTACAGCTATACGCTGAATGCTGGCCTCGGTGCGGATAGCATTACCGCCCCAGACAGTTTCGTCTATACGGTGACCGCACCAGATGGTGAATCCGATACCGGTACGCTAAATGTTGAGCTGATTCCTAGTGGGTTGACTGCCGTGGACGATAGCGTTGCGTTACCTGCGACAGCAGCAAATGAAGAAACGCCTTACATCGACAGTAATGCGGGGACGGCTTCCTGGACCACGTTGCCGGTCGTTTCTTCAAGCGGTAGCGCAGAAGGTTCGATAACCGTGGCAGACGATACCATATTGAAGGATGCCGTCATTACGTTTGATGTGGATACTGCGCTGGGCATCGGCAGTTTGAACATATCCTGGAGCCTGGTAGACGGTAGTGGGGAGGAAATCAGAACAGGAGTTGTTAACAGTAGTTCGTTAATCAATCTCCCATTTATTGGCATTGGGGCAAATATTCCATTGACTGGGTTGGAACTGGCCGCTGGTGATTACACACTTCGCTTTACGGGTTCTATCGGTGCATTAGGGATAACCGTGGGGAACGTGACGATAGCCGCTTCCGTCGCCGGGACTAGCATATTACTGGATGACTTCCTGACAGAAACTGCCGCGGTAGAAGGCAATCTCTTTGATGGCAGTGGTTCGGAAAGTAATAGCGCTGACCAACTGGTTTCTGTCGATACCGTACTCTCCATTGTGGATGCGGATAACCATGTTATCACGCTCGATCCTCGCGAGAACATTGCGACAGCCACAACCGTAGAGGGCAAATATGGCGTCCTGACGCTAGAAGTCAATGGTGACTACCGCTATGAACTGAACGCTAATGTGAACCCTGAGACTATCACCGAGAAGGAAACGTTCACTTATACGCTGACGACGGAGGGAGAGGGAACGGCCGAAGCCGTGTTGACCATCGATTTGGCGCTGCAACTGAATGGCTCTCGCTATAACGATACGGCAACCAGTTCGGCTTATGACGATACGTTTACGCTAGGTGATGGTAAGGATACCTTAATTTTCAAATTGTTAGATCCGGAAGGCGTGACCGGTGGTAACGGTAGTGATACCTGGACCGACTTCTCGCTGGCTGATGGCGATCGGATTGACGTCAGTGCGTTGTTGCAAGGCTGGGACAGCGAAAGCGGCAATCTTGGCGATTGGATTTCTGTTGATATTGTTGATGGGAACACCGTGATCGCCATTGATCGAGATGGACAAGGTTCGGCGTTTGAATCTGCTGAACTGGTCACATTGCAGTCTGTTCAGGTTACGTTGGAGGAATTACTGGAGAGTAATGCCATCACTGCCTAACGCATAACTAACGCGACATATAACGAAAGCCCACGGCGCAGCAATTTCGCTGCGTCAGTGGCGCTGCTTATTTCATCCGTTATTTATATTAGGGAAGAATATGGAAATCTGTCATCGGTCTACTTATCGTCACAATGCTTATCGTCAAAATACTTATCATCAACGTGTTATGAAGTGGGGCTTTTTTCTGGTTTTCGTTGGAGGCGTTAATGGTGCGGTGAGTGACGCACAGGCAGACATTTCACCTGTAGTGATCAGTTCTGAGCAGCTTATTTCTCGTGAATCACTTTCTCATCAGTCATTACCTTCACTGTCTGGCCCGGTAGCCCCGGCGCTTACCAGCAATGCACCTGAACGTCTCGACCTTAATACCGCCGTTGCGCGGGCCGTCTCCTGGCATCCAGACATTCGTGAAGCCATCGGACGACTGTTTGAACAGTCGGAAGCGGTCAATATTGCACGGTCGCAATATTATCCACAAATCAGCGGTGGCATTAATAACGGTATAACCAATAGTTACAGCAACAGTGGCTATAGCCCCTCTTTGGTGTTGTCGATTTCCCAGATGTTGTATGACTTCGGTAAAGTGGACAGCCAGGTTCGTGCTGCCAATGCTGGCGTGGCGCAGGAGCAGGCAAATGTTTTGGTCAGTATTGACTCTGTCGCGCATGAGACCGCTTTAGCGGTTGTTCGAGTTCAGGGTTATCAGAAATTAGTCGGTATTGCCAGCGATCAACTGGCCGCGCTTAACCGTATTAGTCAACTGGCTCGGCAACGCAGCGACGAAGGTGCCAGTTCGCTGTCTGATGTGGTGCAAACTGATGTGCGTATCGAAGGTGCCCGATCTGCATTGTTACAGTATCAGGCGAGCCTTGATCGTTGGCGCGCCACATTGGCTTCCCGCTTGGGGTGGGAACGAATTCAACAGGTCAACCATGATTTTCCCAGTAGTCTGGGGAAATCATGCGACGTGAATCAACCCGATGAACGGCTTATCCCAGCGGTATTAGCGGCTTATGCTCAGGCTAACAAAGCACAGGCTCAGCTTGATGAAGCCAATGCGCGGATGTTGCCCACGGTTTCATTGCAACCGGAAGTCAGCCACTACCTGAACGATCGTTACGCCAACAGCGAAACGCTGAATCGCACGCAATATTCCGCCTGGGTAAAAGTTGAAGTCCCGCTTTATCAAGGTGGTCGATTAACCTCTGGTCGTAATGCTGCCACGCATTCGCTTGAGGCTGCGAATGCCGCGATACAAAATGCGCGACTGGATGCTCACCAGCAACTGGCTGAGGCGAGAAATGAGTCTCAAAGTCTGGCACGAACGCTACAAATTCAGGTACGGCAACAAGATCTGGGGGAAAAGACGCGTGCACTTTATCAACAGCAATATCTGGAATTAGGCACCCGACCGTTACTGGATGTTCTGAACGCCGAACAAGAAGTCTTTCAGGCTCGTTTTACCGAGCAACAAACGTTGATGCAATTACACCAACTGCAACTCGACTGTCTGTACAGTACGGGAAAAATGCGCGCGGCGTTTGCATTGAACAATAGTACGATCCAAGCCGTGGAGATTCAGCCATGAGCCAGGTTGCTGAACAACATGATAGCGTGGCATCGGAAAACACCTCACGCACACTATTGCATTGGGCTTCTGCCGTCAGCTACATCGCCAGTTATTATCGGCTCTCTTTCTCCCCCGGCGCACTTCGGGCTAGCGCCAGATGGTTAGATCAGCACACGTTTTCATCGGCACTAAAAAATCTGGCACGATTGGCGGGAATGACTGCACGTGTTCATGGCGGTCAGGATATTTCCACATGGCATTTACCCGTGGTGATTCAACTGATGGATGGGCAAGTGGGGGTTATCGAACAGTTTGATGGTAAGGATACCGTGAGTCTGTGTCTGATGACGGACGATAATCAACTGAGTCAACGTTCGCTGAGCCAATTGTTGCCGGAGATTCAGCACATTGCGGTATTGCGTCCTGCGAGCGGGGTGAAAGACAGTCGGGCGGAGCAGTACCTGCAACGTTATCGCCCGGATTGGTTGTGGAAACTGGTCTTACGGGATATTAAACCCTATAACTACGTGATGTTGGCGTCGTTGTTAGTGAATACGCTATCGCTGTCTGGGATCCTGTTTTCAATGCAGGTTTATGACCGTGTGGTTCCCGCCCAGTCTTATCCGACACTGTATGTCCTTTCAATCGGTGTACTGATTGCCGTGATCTTCTCTTTTTTACTGCGCATCGCACGGTCACACATTATGGATATCCTCGGCAAACGGGCTGATATTCGTGTTTCCGATCGTGTCTTTGGTCATGCACTACGATTGCGTAACAGCGCCATTCCGCGCTCAACCGGGAGTTTCATTTCGCAACTGCGAGAATTGGAGCAAATCCGTGAAATGGTTACGTCGACAACGGTATCCGCCATCGTCGATCTGCCCTTTTTTATCCTGTTTTTAGTGGTGCTGGCGATTATTGCGCCATCGCTGGCATGGATCCCTCCTGTTGCCGCATTACTGATGGTCTTGCCTGGTCTATTGGTGCAAAAAAGACTGGCGTATCTGGCACGTCAAGCGACACAAGAGAATACGTTACGTAATGCAGTGTTAGTGGAGAGTATTCAAGGTCTGGAAGACATCAAACTGATGCAGGCGGAAAACCGTTTTCAACAGCAGTGGAACAATTACATCAGCATTAGCGCAGAGTCCGGCGTGCGGATCCGTAAACTGACACAATGGCTGATTAGCTGGGGGATAAGCGTACAAGGCATGGTGTACGCGTTAGTTGTGATGGTTGGCGCGCCCTTGGTGATCGATGGTGAAATGACAACCGGGGCAATTGTTGCGGCATCCTTATTATCATCGCGGATGATTATGCCAATGACGTCACTGTGCGGCGTATTGGCGCGTTGGCAACAGGTCAAGGCGGCAAAGGAAAGTTTGGATAGCATCATGCAGTTGCCAGTAGAAAGCGGCGACGATGTTGATGATGACGAGAAAGTTCACTGCGATGTGTTGTACGGGGATTATCAATTCCGTGGCGCGGCATTCCGTTACCACAGCGAAGAAAGCGTGAATGCATTGAAAATTGCGAAGCTGGATATTCGTGCTGGCGAAAGGGTTGCCGTATTAGGACGGAATGGTGCAGGAAAATCCACGTTACTTCAGGCGATGTCTGGCGGGATGGCATTGGTTGAGGGGGAATTAAGGCTGGATAATCTGAGTTTGGCGCATATTGATATGGCAGATGTGCGGCGAAATGTTGCACTGGTAACGCAAAATTCCCGCCTGTTTTTCGGAACGTTACGTGAAAATCTCACGTTGGGGGCTCCTCGGGCCAGCGATGCGGAGATCTTTGCTGCGCTGGCGGTGTGTGGCGCCGAGCATTTTGTCAAAAAATTACCGCTGGGGTTAGAGCACCCGGTTATGGAAGGGGGGATCGGTCTTTCCGGCGGGCAACGACAGTCAATTCTGCTGGCTCGTATGTTGCTGCGCGATCCCAATGTGGTTTTGCTGGATGAGCCTACGGCCTTTTTGGATGAACACACTGAACGTGAATTTATTCAGCGCCTGGGCGTATGGCTTGCCGGTCGCACGTTGATTGTCGCGACTCACCGTGTCGCGGTGCTTGAATTGATAGAACGTGTCATTGTGCTGAAAGATGGACAACTGGTTATGGATGCGCCGAAAGAGCAGGCGCTCAATAAGGGACGCTCACAGGAGGCGAATAATGAACGCTAATGTCCCTAAACTTGTGGTTGACGATCTGGACAATGATTACGCTCAGGAAAGCCAGTACGCCGGTACAAGGCGGGTCATTATCATCACCTCGCTATTGTTACTGGTCAGTGCGGTGTGGGCATGGTTCGGAACGCTGGACGAGGTGTCTACCGGTGGGGGAAAAGTGATCCCCAGCTCGCGTGAGCAGATTTTGCAATCGCTGGATGGCGGTGTTTTGGCCGAGCTCAATGTTCGTGAAGGAGATGTGGTGGAGGCTGGGCAGGTGGTGGCAAGGCTAGATCCGACGCGTTCTGAGTCCAACGTGGGAGAAAGCGTTGCCCGTTATCGAGCGTCATTAGCGGCGAGTGCTCGTCTCATGGCCGAAGTTAACGATGAATTATTGGTATTCCCCGAATTGTTAAACGATCAGTCTGAGCTAATCTCTGCCGAAACCCGCCTTTATCACAGTCGTCGTGCGCAACTTGCGGATTCGGAAAGGCAGTTAAAAGAAGCGCAAAAGCTGGTCCAAAGCGAATTAGGGATTACCGAGCGCCTGGTAAAAACGGGGGCAGCGAGCCACGTTGAAGTGCTGCGTCTGCGACGCCAGCAAGCGGATCTCGATCTGAGGCTGACGGATTTACGATCGCAATATTATGTTCAGGCGCGTCAGGAGCTGGCAAAAGCCAACGCGGAAGTTAACATGTTGCAGGAAATTATTCGGGGGCGCTCAGACTCCGTCACCCGCCTGACGGTACGCTCTCCGGTACGGGGTATTGTGAAAAACGTTCAGATCACGACGATAGGCGGTGTGATTGCGCCGAATGGTCAACTGATGGAGATTGTTCCATTAGATGATCACTTGTTGATTGAAGCGCGGTTGTCTCCACGGGATATCGCGTTCATTCATCCCGACCAGAAAGCGCTGGTGAAGATCACGGCCTACGATTATGCCATTTATGGCGGTCTGGATGGTGTGGTAGAAACCATTTCGCCGGACACCATTCAGGACGAAGTGAAACCTGAGATCTTTTACTATCGGGTCTTTATTCGCACCCAGCAGGATTATTTGCAAAACGACGCCGGACAGCAATTCTCCATCGTACCGGGAATGATTGCGACGGTTGATATTAAAACGGGTGAAAAAACCGTCATGGATTATTTAATCAAGCCTTTTAATCGGGCGAAAGAAGCGTTACGTGAACGTTAGTGATGAGATGAGAAATGGCCTGTTGACTCTCTCTACTAGGATCCAGACAATCCTATTTTTACCCACGTTGAGTGAGACTATATGGAAGCATGGCTGGATCATCTGGTTACCCAATCATTAGCCTATTCACTGATCGCTGTCATGCTGGTTGCTTTTCTGGAGTCGCTTGCACTGGTTGGCCTGTTGCTGCCGGGCACGGTGATGATGGCGACATTGGGGGCGCTGATCGGTAGCGGTCAGATGGGGCTATATCCCGCGTGGGCGGTGGGGATTGTTGGCTGTTTTATGGGGGATTGGATTTCTTATTTCATTGGACGAACGTTTAAACAACCGCTACACCAATGGACTTTCCTGAAACGCCATCAAACGTTACTCAGAAAAACTGAGCATGCTTTACACCAACATCCAATACCGACCGTGCTGATTGGGCGGTTCGTTGGGCCAACGCGTCCGCTGATCCCTATGGTGGCGGGTATGCTGGGGTTGCCGCCGCATAAGTTTGCCGTACCTAACATCATTGGATGTCTGGCATGGCCTCCTGCCTATTTTTTACCCGGCATATTGGCTGGTGTGGCGATAGATATTCCTGCTGGCGTCAATAGCGTTGGTTTTCGGTGGCTATTGCTGGTTACCGCGCTGCTGCTTTGGATTGGCGCGTGGTTAGGCTGGCGTTGGTGGCGGGGGGATAAGCGCAAAAAACGCGACTGGTTTAGCAAAAGGCTGCCGTTGAGTCGTTTACGCTGGGTTGCGCCATTAACGATGATTGCAGCAGGCGCATCGCTGACTATGTTGATCATACATCCGCTGATGCCTATTTATCGCCACCTTTTGTGGCAGGTATTACACGGATGAATGTCAATCCCCCAGAAAGCGGTGTTCATTTCTGGGGGGATTGAGCTTTCTGAATGTTGTCACCCGATACTATCGGTAAAATTCTGCGACCTGATCAAAGATACGCATTTCCTCGCCGTGACGTTGTACGTTAACGACATCTTCCAGTTTTTCAACCTGACTAATCATTTGGGGAAGCCGCTGGTCGTCTTGCACCAATAGCCAGATTCGGCTTTCAGCACCACCGGCTAATGGCATACAGAGGATACCTTCTACGTTAAAGGCGCGACGAGCAAAGAGACCGCACACGTGTGACATCACACCGGGATGATTGCGTACTGAGAGTTCCAACGTGACCTGCTTGGAAGTCGATAGGGTTGTCATGTTTTTAATCTCCAATCATATCAATGTTGGCCGCGCCCGGCGGTACCATGGGATACACTTTTTCATTCACATCTATCAAGACATGAATGAATGCCGGACCCGGTTGATTCAATGCTTCGGTCAATGCAGCTTGCGGATTGTCTGCGGCGTTCAGGTCGCAGACGGCGAAGCCAAAGCCTGCTGCGATCGCCAGAAAATTCGTCTGGTAACGATAATCTGCGGCAAAGATGCGTTTCTGAAAGAACAGATCCTGCTGCTGGTGCACCAGACCCAGAGACTGGTTATTCATCAAAATAATTTTTACATTCAGGTTTTCTTCTGCGGCGGTTGCCATCTCCTGAATGTTCATCATCAGACTGCCATCGCCAGAAAAACACACGACGGTACGATCGGGTTCGGCTAATGCGGCACCGATTGCGGCAGGCAGGCCGAAGCCCATGGTGCCTAATCCGCCAGAAGTCAGCCACTGTCTAGGCCGACGCAGCGGATAAGATTGTGCCACCCACATTTGATGTTGTCCGACATCGGTAGCGATGATGGCGTCATCCGTCAGCGCCTGAGCCGTTGCCTGGATCAGCCCGTAATGGCTCAGCGGGTCGTTGGCTCCCGGCATATTAAAGGGAAATTCTTGTTGTAAATCGCGCACTGTTTTACACCATACTTCGCGTTTCTGAGTGTCGATCAGTGGCAGTAATTGTTCCAGCGCTTCTGCAACATCGGCATTTAGGGCAACGTGAGGCTGTCGGATTTTACCCAGCTCAGCCGGATCGATATCAATATGGATCACACTGGCCTGTGGGCAGAATTGCTCTGCTTTGCCGATGGCGCGATCGTCAAAGCGAGCGCCCAATACGATTAACAAATCTGCCTGTTGTAAAATCAGATTGGTAGAACGTGCGGCATGCATTCCTAACATGCCAAGCGATAAAGGATGGTCTACGGGCATGGCACCTAATGCCATCAGCGTCATGGTGGTCGGCAGATGCGATCGTTCAGCCAGGTCGATGGCTTGTTTGTGAGCTGAGGCGCTGATAATGCCACCCCCCAAATAGAGGATTGGCCGTTGTGCCGCGTTAATCATGGCGGCAGCCTGCATGATTTTTTGTGTGTCAACGGTGGGGAAACCATCGTTTTGGCTAACTGGCGGTAAGGTATCTAATTCGATTTCGGCCGTTTGGATATCTTTAGGGATATCGATCCAGACCGGGCCGGGTCGACCTGACTGTGCAATACGAAAGGCTTCTGGAATGACGCGCGGTAACTCATTGATATCTCTTACCAGGTAGTTGTGCTTCGTCACCGGAATTGAGATGCCGTAAGTATCAACTTCCTGAAAGGCATCTGTCCCAATCATGCCAGACGGTACCTGACCGGTAATACAGACCAGTGGAATGGAATCGAGTTTGGCGTCGGCAATGGCTGTTAACAGATTGGTTGCGCCTGGACCGCTCGATGCCATACAGACGGCTGCCCGACCATTCGCCCTTGCCATGCCTTGAGCCATAAATCCCGCGCCTTGTTCATGCCGGGCGAGTATATGTCGGATGGATTGACTCTGGCCGAGTGCATCGTATAACGGCAAGGCGGCTCCACCTGGGATCCCTGCTACTGTTGTGATGCCCTGCTGTTCAAGCAGCCGGACGATCAATTGGGCGCCTGTATAACGCATATTTATATCCTTCATCAGGGCCGGTGCGTTTTCAGAGCGGGGAGGTAGAAACAAGAAACCCCGCTCGGCTAGCGCCGGCGGGGTTTGGAATCTTTCGCTTGATTCGGAACCCGTTACGGCGCGCTGCCGACGACGACCACCACGACTGCCACGCGCACGACGACGACCGCGTCAACATGCGCGGTGCTTAGTAGTGCTGAGGTGGAAGAGGAATAGTGCGTCACGGGAATCCTGTTATTAACGTTTAAGTAACCTATTCATATAAGCATAGGTCGTGAAAAAGACACAATACCTACAAGGGATAAAACCCTAAAATTTGTATCAGATCACATTTTTTCAGCGAGGGGCAATTCCCAATATCCGCGCCGCAGGCGTTGAGCCTTCCTGAAGGGCGCGAGTTGGGCCATCATAGCCAATCTTTCCATCAACGATCAGCACGGTACGCTGTGCGATGCGGACGGCGTCATCCAGATTGTGGGAGACCATGAGCAGGGTGAGTTGGCGTGTCTGACACATGCTATCGAGCAGTTCCAGCATTTCTAGTCGTAATGCGGGATCGAGCGCAGAAAACGGTTCGTCCAGCAGCAAAATCGGGCGTTGGCGAACTAGACAGCGTCCCAGTGCTGCACGTTGACGTTGCCCTCCTGAAACCTGTGAAGGGAGTCGGTTGAGTAACGCCGTTAATCCGACGTTATCCGCAATTTGTCTTAACGTCTTTTGTTGTGTGTCGTCCAGACGAAGCCCGGGGTTCAGACCTAGCGCAATGTTTTGCTCAAGGGTCAGATGAGGAAAAAGGTTATTTTCCTGAAACAGGATCGAAACGGGGCGCTTAGCCGGTGGCGTATGCAAATGTGATTCGCCATTCAGGCGCAACGAGCCACTGTCAGCCATCAGAAAACCGGCAATCAGGTTCAGCAACGTACTTTTCCCTGCCCCGCTGGGGCCGAGAATGGCGACGCGTTCGCCTGATTGAACGTGAAAATCAAAATGCATGGGAACGTGTTGATAAAGATACGTCAGCTTATCAAGTGCGATCATGGCGACCTGCCAGTTTTTCAATCAGGGTGAATAATACAAAGCAGATAAGCATCAGCAACAGGGCAGTAACGGCACCGTCCGCGCTGCGATAGGAACCCATTTGCTGATAAAGATAAAAAGGTAACGTGCGGAATTGCTCGCTGCCGAATAGGGCGATAATGCCAAAGTCGCCGATCGATAAGACACAGGCAAAGGCCAATGCTTGCGCCAGCGGTTGTTTTAGTGCAGAGAGTTCAATGATTCTCAATCGCCGCCAGCCCTGTAGATCCAATGACAAACAAAGCTGATTGTAGCGTTCAGCGACATCGTACATCGGGTTTTCCAGTACTTTAAGCGCATAGGGGATCGCCATGAGCGCATTGGTCATCACAACTAACGCGTAAGGAGAATCCGGTAATCCCACCGTATTGTTAAACAATAAAAAAAATCCGGTTGCCAGTACGATACCTGGCATCGCGAGGATCAACATACCGCTTAGATTCATCAGCTGACCGTACAACGTTTGTTGGCGCAACTTCAATTCTCTGCTGCTCCAGAGCAGCATCATCGTTAGGATGATACATAACAGCCCCGCGCTTATTGCAATGCGCAGCGACGTAAACAGGGTTTGCCATAAGACGGGTTGTTGCAATACCACAAGGAGCGACAGGTTAACGCCATCCACGATGACGGCCAGTAGCGGTGGGATGACTAAAAGTAATAACGCGCTAATTAGTAGGCTGTCACAAAGCTGACTATACCGACTGTCTTGCGGGTTACGCCACACCAACTGCTGAGTGTGACCAACAGGTAAAATACGTCCCAATCGCTGACTGAACAGCATGAGTCCGAGACAGCAAACCATCTGGATCAATGCCAGTAATGCCGCGCGTGAAGGATCGTAGTCAAAACTAAGGGCTTGATAAATGGCGAGTTCGATAGTGGTGGCTCGTGGACCGCCGCCAAGAGACAACACAGTAGCGAAACTGGCGAAACACAGCATGAAAATAAGCGCGGCGGTTGGCAGAATTTGTCTGCGCAGCGCAGGCCATTCGACGAGACAAAAGTGCTGCCAGCCGTTCATGCCCAATTGCGCGGCCAACTGGCGTTGTTCGGTTGCGATACTTTCCAGCGTTTGTAATAACAAACGAGTTGCCAGCGGCAGATTAAAGAAAACGTGCGCCAGCAGGATCCCTTGCAGACCATAAGGTGAGAATGGATAGGGAAGCCCTAAAAATGTCAGGAGTTGTGCCAGCCATCCTTGACTGCCATACACGCTGAGCAGACCAAATACGGCGACCAACACGGGAAGCACCAATGTCATGGCGCACAGTCGCATTAGCCAGCGGTGGCCGGGAAAGCGGCGTCGGTACAATGCTCTGGCAAGAAATGTGGCCGGTATGGTTGAGAATAATGCAGACAATAAAGCCTGCCAAAAGGTGAAACGAATGACATGCCACAGATAGCTGTCATGCCATAGCGTTTCCCACTGACTCTCGGGAGCCTGTAGCCAGAGCGCCCCGAAAGCCAGCGTAGCGACAGTAATGAGCAGCGCAGCAGCCAATAGTCCTGGCCATACGCTGCCTGCTGTCAATGACTGACGGCGCGTTGCCATGCCTGAATCCAGCTATTCCTTTTTTCTGCGACCTGTTGGGCGCTGTATTGCAGTGATTTTTCTGGAACGGGCAGTGCGGCAAACCCAGCGGGCAACTCGGTGGATATCACCGGATACATCCAGTTGGTCGTGGGGATCGCCTGCTGGAATGTCGGACTTAATATGAATTGCATAAACCGTTTTGCCAGTTCTGGCTGCTTGCTGGCGGCTAACTGACCTGCGACTTCAATTTGCAGGTAATGCCCCTCGCTGAAGTTGGCCGCCGCGTAATTTTCTTTTTTCTCTTCAATGATGTGATAAGCCGGAGACGTGGTGTAACTGAGGACCAGATCGGCCTCGCCTTTCAGGAACAAGCCGTAAGCTTCACTCCAGCCTTTGGTCACCGTAACGGTTTTCTTTGCCAGCTTTTGCCATGCCTCGGGGGCCTGTTCGCCATACACTTGTTGCATCCACAGCAGTAACCCCAATCCCGGCGTACTGGTGCGTGGATCCTGATAAATCACTTTCCATGGTTCGGCACTGTCGATCAGTTCATGCAAACTCTTGGGCGGATTTTTGAGTTTCTCTTTGTTATAGACGAAAGCGAAATAACCGTAATCATAGGGCACGAACGTTGCATTACTCCAACCGCCGGGCACTTTAAGCGCACGGGTATCAACACTATGTTGGGTAAACAAGCCGGTTTGTTCCGCAGCCTGCAACAGGTTATTGTCTAATCCCAGAATGATGTCCGCTTTACTGTTTTTACCTTCCATACGCAGTCGGTTCAATAACGATGCGCCATCTTCCAGCGCGACAAAATTGAGCTCACATTCACACTCTTTTTCAAAGGCGGTTTTAATGACCGGACCAGGCCCCCATTCGGACGCGAAGGAATCATAGGTATAGACGGTGAGCGCAGGTTTGGCGAAAACCGGTGCGGAAAGCAGTAATAAGCAGGGCAGGCTTTGTCTCAGCAGGATGGCTGAACGTTTTAATAATGATGTCATGAACACTTTGCACTCCTGAAAATCATAGGGTGGCAAAGGATTTTGAGTCAGCGATGAGCACTCTCAAATCCCTTCGCCGGTATTAACCGGATCAGGTTCGACGGGTGTTTTCTCAGCGAAAAAGCGTTACGCCGCGGTCTATCCTGTGGCGAAACCTGTTCCGCACCCCGTTGAGAACGAGTCATTGTAAAGGGTTCAAGGTCGCAGGGAAAGGTTCTCAGTTTTCCGGCGGCACAAACCAGGCCGATTTGAAGTCAAACCAGCCCAGCATGTTCATACGAATCCCGCGCATACTGCGCTGACCTTGCAATTGCAGCCAATGATGGAGCAAAGGATGTAACTGACCGCTGTTGACCAACTTATCGCACCACTCTGCGATAGGAAGCGCATGGGTACGCCATTGGTGCGCATCCTGATGCAGATCGTCATCCAGACAATGTTGCATCAGTGGTAGCTCATAAAGCATGGCGAATAGCGAAAATTCGAGGGGAAGGTAGCAGTTCACGCTACTGAACCAAATATCACTTTCGCTGTTTCCCTGATACCAGTCTTCGTAACTGACGGTTTGAACGTGTAGATGGACATCATGCTTTGCCAATAGTTTACGCATGATTTCACTCAATATTTGGTATTCAGGATGCGCCTGATAAAAGGTGAGTGTGACGTGCTCAAGGCCGTGGGGTTTGGGTAATGGCGTACTGGGCTGTTGATGATGCCAGCGAGGAAGTAGGCTGTAAGCCGGTGACCAGTCTCGCTGATGGGCGGCATCGGCATGGCTTAGCAGCGCAATGGGGTTAAATACCTGCCAGAGCCAACGACGAATGTCAGGATGTTTGGCTAGCGGCGAGCGTTTATCAAACATAATGAAATAACAGCCTTCTTCCATCCTGCTTTCCAACTGTTCGTGACGGGAATCATCGGACTGCACTTTGACAGAAACGGGCATTTCTTCCGGCTCATCTGGTAATACCCAGATATTGACCTCGTCAATAAGCGCTCGATAACCATAATAGTCATCAAAGGCACGTATTTTCATATGGTTGTTGTTATTGCTGACAACGGCGTAAGGCCCGGTGCCAATCGGGTGTCTGGCAAAATCGGGCAGCGTTCGCCATTCCTGAGGCAGGATCATGGCCGGCACACTGCCAAGCAGCCACGGTAACCAGTTATCGTCACTCTTTAACCGCACGTCGATGACAAAAGGCATAGGCGAGGTGACACTGTCGATATGACAAAACAGAGGGAGTTCCGCTAGCCGGGTCAGTGAGGTGATGACATCATTCATCGTGAGCTCACGTCCATGATGAAAACGGATTGACGGGCGTAGATAAAAGCGCCAACGCAAGGGTTCCAGTCTCTGCCAGTGATGTGCCAGATCGGGTTCCAGTTCCCCGTTTTCCTCATTTATATTGGTTAATCCGCTGAATATTTGTCTGGCGATATGCATTTCTGAGCGTCGTAGCGCTGAACCGGGCAGTAAATTACGCAATGGCCGGTAATACAGGATACGCAGTATATGTTTGCCTTGACGAAAGCTACGACCAAGATGGGACAAGAGCATTTGGCGTACGGTTTCTTTGTCACCGACAAGCTGAACCAGTTGATCGATACGATCTTGTTCCAATAAATCCTCTGCCCGCTGCTCTTTCAGCGCGAGACCGGTATAAATGAACGAAAGCTGTGAGCGTTTTCCTCTGCCTGCTTCTGCCTGCCAGGTTAGCCAACCCTGTCGTTGCATTGCCCCCAACAGTGAACGGATATGACGGCGCGAGCAGCTTAATATGGCCGCCAGTTCTTGCAGTGTGGTATCGGTCGATTGCCCTTGAAAGTGTTGCCACAGGCGAATGAACTGCTGTTGAAGACGGTTGGAAGACATAAAAGAGGAACTCCCGGTCTTAAAGTCATCAATTTATCTTTCCCTATATTACGCTGATACTTTTGCATAATGAAAGCGTGGAGGTGGCTGATGGCGATTTCCCAACGGTATGCATTCTATCGTGATTATTTCGTGGCATGTCGGGCAACGTGGTTACGTTGGATATCTGTTCAACAGCGAATGGCGTTATTGCAACAGGTTACCCAGTGGCAAATTGAATCCTTGTCGGAAGAGGAATACCGCCGCTGGCTCTAGCGAACGGTAACGGTAGTGAGAAAAGCATTCTGAGTAATGGTGTATTTCACCAGCCAGCGGTTTTTTCGCTGGCTTTTTTTATGATGAGCGTTGTGCTTGTCACCCTACGTGCTGCTATGACGTCACGTTAAAAATTGCTTCCAACGATTTTTGTGGCCGGTTTGACATCGCTAAGCAGAGTGGAGTAATGCTCCAGTTTGTCTTTCTGGCTGGTGTTACGTAGCTGCAATGCCAGATTGATGGTAGCCAGTTCACTGGCATGGTCAGCAATTTCCTGCGGTATTTTCTTCTGTTTCGCGAGCCAATCGGCCACTTCACTCCAGTCCCACAGCGGAGACGATCCCTTCAGTCGCTGGACGGGGGAAGGAAAATCACCGGTTCCGCGCTTGCCATCCTTAAGCAGTGCGATTGCCTGACGCGACATGGCGGATAATGCGGCGATGTCACTGAGCCCGACCCACGCCGCATCAACGGATTGAACACGGGCACCAATACCCGCTGATTCAATATCATGAATGGCGCTAATGATGGCTTCAGAAAAATAGGGGCTTTCCCGATCAAATTCTAGATAGACGGTATTACCATAAAAGCAGATGAGGGCATCGTCGCAACGGCTGGAAAAGAGAGCATTTTCCAATCCTGCGGTTGTGGATGTCACACCAGATAGCGTGAGAGAAAAATGGTAAGTAGCCATACGTGACCTCGGTAACCGGTTTTTTTATGCTTTTCTTAACATGCTCTGACAGCTATCCACTTTGCGATGGATTTGTTTCGCATGATTTTCTGGGTTTGCGGGCGTCGACCAAATGCTCATCATATGGTCAGCATGGCCGGGCATGTCACATATAAGCCGACCAAAAGCTGGGCTTCAATCTCCAACCTCGTGACAGTGCATATTCAATGGCTGCTTGAATATGCTTATTCGGGTGTTTTTTCATTGTCATCCTGAATAATGAAGTGATAATAATCTTTAGTGTTGACAGATGTCAACGATGGCGTGTCGAACTAGAGTGGAATATATCGTTTTGCAGTTTGCAATATTGATGAACAGGCTGAAATTGCGCAGCGTTTCGCAACCATTTTTAATTAAAAAGCCTCACATCATTGCTGATGTGAGGCGGTGATGCCAGGCAGAATAAAACGTATCAGGCTAACGGAATGACGATAGCCTTTGCCCGCATACTGCAATCAATGCAGGAATGCTGGCTGGTTTTTCTCATATTCTGAGATAGACGCTTCGTGTTGTAGCGTCAGGCCAATACTGTCTAAGCCGTTGATCATGCAGTGACGGCGGAAACTGTCAATTTCAAACGGGTAGTGTTTGTCCCCTGCGTGCACGACCTGATTCTCCAAATCGACAGTAAAAGTAATCCCTTCTTCGCCTTCCACTAGCTTGAACAACTCGTCTATTTCCGCGTCACTCAGCTTCACGGGCAGTAATTGGTTGTTGAAAGAATTACCGTAAAAAATATCGGCGAAGCTGGGGGCGATCACGACTTTGAAGCCGTAATCAGTCAGCGCCCACGGCGCGTGTTCACGAGACGAGCCGCAGCCGAAGTTTTCACGAGCCAGCAAGATGCTGGCACCTTTATAGCGTGGTTTGTTCAGTACGAAATCAGGATTGGGGACTTGCCCGGCTTCATCCAGAAAACGCCAGTCATTAAACAGGTGCTGACCAAAACCGGTACGCGTTACCTTTTGCAGAAACTGTTTTGGGATAATCGCATCGGTATCGACGTTAGCAGCATCCAGAGGAACCACCAGACCGATGTGTTGCGTAAATTTAGCCATGTTGGTGTCTCTCTTAATTCAGTTCACGAATATCAGCGAAATGCCCGGTCACCGCGGCGGCGGCGGCCATTGCCGGGCTGACCAGATGGGTGCGTCCGGCACGTCCCTGACGTCCTTCAAAGTTACGGTTACTGGTTGACGCACAGCGTTCGCCGGGGTTCAGGCGGTCATTGTTCATCGCCAGACACATGGAGCAACCTGGCAGACGCCATTCAAAGCCCGCTTCGATAAAGACTTTGTCCAACCCTTCCAACTCAGCCATGGTTTTGACTGGTCCGGAACCAGGTACGACAATGGCCTGAACGCCTTGAGCGACCTTACGGCCTTTGGCAATTTCAGCCGCAGCACGTAAATCTTCAATACGCGAATTGGTGCAGGAACCAATGAACACTTTGTCGATAGCCACGTCCGTCAATTTAATTCCGGGTTGCAAATCCATGTAGGCCAACGCTTTGGCAGCGGAAGCGCGCTCAACCGGATCGTTGAATGAATCAGGAAAAGGAATCAATTGATCGACTGCGATAACCTGACCTGGATTCGTTCCCCAAGTGACCTGTGGCGCAATCTGCGCGGCATCCAGTGTCACCACCGTGTCGAATGTTGCATCGGCGTCTGATTTCAGCGTGCTCCAGTAAGCCACTGCTGCATCCCAGTTGGCCGCTTTCGGTGCAAATTGACGCTCTTTCAGGTAGTTGAATGTGGTTTCATCTGGTGCGACCAAACCTGCTTTTGCGCCCATTTCAATAGCCATATTGCACAGCGTCATTCGGCCTTCCATGCTCAGCGCCTGAATGGCATCACCGCAGAATTCAACCACGTGTCCGGTACCGCCTGCACTGCCGGTTTTGCCGATAATCGCTAATACGATATCTTTTGCTGTGATACCTGGAGCGGCATTTCCCGTAACTTCAATCTTCATGGTTTTTGCGCGACCCTGTTTCAGCGTCTGCGTTGCCAGCACATGCTCAACTTCCGATGTGCCGATACCAAACGCCAGCGCACCGAACGCACCGTGCGTCGCGGTGTGGGAATCGCCGCACACAATGGTCATGCCCGGCAGGGTCATCCCCTGTTCTGGGCCGATAACATGAACAATACCTTGAAACGGATGGTTCAGGTCATACAACTGCACGCCGAATTCAGCACAGTTCTTGATCAGTTCCTGCATCTGAATACGCGCCATTTCACCGCTGGCGTTGATGTCTTTGGTTTGTGTGGAAACGTTGTGATCCATCGTTGCAAAGGTTTTATTGGGCTGGCGAACCTTGCGGCCCATTGCACGTAAACCATCGAATGCCTGTGGTGACGTCACTTCGTGTACCAAATGGCGATCGATATACAACAACGGTGTTTCATTCGGCGCTTCGTGAACCACATGCGCATCAAATAATTTTTGATATAACGTCTTACCCATGGTTTATGCCCCTTGAGCCACAAAACGAGCAATAACATCGCCCATTTCACTGGTGCCGATTGCGTGACTTTCACTGGCCAGATCGGCGGTACGATAGCCTTCTGCCAATGCCGTATTAACTGCTTTTTCGATGGCGTCCGCAGCGTCATCAATACTCAGACTGTAGCGCAGCAGCAGCGCCAGAGATAAAATCTGAGCGATAGGATTGGCAATATTCTTACCTGCGATATCTGGCGCTGACCCACCTGCTGGTTCATACAGGCCAAATCCCTGATCGTTGAGACTGGCCGAAGGCAGCATTCCCATCGAACCGGTAATCATGGCACACTCATCTGACAGAATGTCGCCGAACAGATTGGAGCACAGCATCACGTCGAACTGAGACGGATCTTTAATCAACTGCATGGTGGCATTATCGATGTACAGGTGAGACAGTTTTACATCTGGATATTCTTTAGCGATTTCGCTCACGATTTCACGCCACATAATAGAGCTTTGTAAGACGTTGGCTTTATCGATCGATGTTACGATGCCGCGACGTTTGCGAGCGGATTCAAATGCGATATGTGCGATGCGTTCGATTTCAAAACGGTGATACACCTCAGTATCGAAAGCTCGCTCATATTGGCCGCTGCCTTCGCGTCCTTTGGGTTGACCAAAATAAATACCGCCCGTCAGTTCACGCACGCACAGAATATCGAATCCTTTGGCGGCAATGTCGCTACGCAGCGGACAAAATGCTTCCAGCCCTTGATACAGGCGAGCCGGACGCAGGTTGCTGAACAGCCTGAAATGCTTACGTAACGGTAATAATGCTCCCCGTTCCGGCTGTTCCGCCGGGGGTAAATGTTCCCATTTCGGACCGCCAACTGAGCCAAACAGTACGGCGTCAGCTTGTTCGCAACCTGCAATAGTTGCCTGCGGCAACGGTGTGCCCTGACGATCGATAGCAATGCCACCAACGTCGTATTCACTGGTGGTAATCCGAAGATTAAAGCGTTGGCGTACGGCATCTAATACTTTGTGGGCTTGCGCCATTACTTCCGGGCCAATTCCGTCTCCGGGTAAGACGGCGATATGGTAGCTCTTTGTCATCACACTGTTTCCTGACTGTTTTGTTGTTTGCTGTCGTTTTGTTGTTTATCGTGCTGCAGGCGTTGAATTTCTTTTTCTACCTGTTGGGCACGCTTGATGTTGTTTAATACATTTACCATTGCCTGGGCGGAAGACTCAACGATATCCGTTGCCAGACCGACTCCGTGGAATCGACGACCTTGATAATCGGCGACGATATCAACCTGACCTAAGGCATCTCGGCCTTGTCCTTTGGCGGTCAACTGGTATTTCACCAGTGAAACCTGATAGCCGGTAATACGGTTAATCGCCTGATAGACGGCGTCGACTGGCCCGTTACCCGTGGCGGCTTCTGCCTGTGTGTCATCACCACAGTTCAGTTTGACGGATGCGGTTGCCATGACGCTTGAACCGGACTGTACGCTGAAATAGTCCAGACTATAAAAATCCTGTTCTTCCTGCTGGCTGTTGATAAACGCCAGCGCTTCCAGATCGTAATCAAAAACCTGACCTTTTTTATCAGCCAGTTTGAGGAACGCGGAATACAGATTATCCAGACTATAATCGCTGTCTTTGTAGCCCATCTCTTCCATACGGTGTTTGACTGCCGCACGTCCGGAACGGGAAGTCAGGTTCAACTGGATTTCTTTCAGACCGATAGACTCTGGCGTCATGATCTCGTAGTTTTCACGATTTTTCAGTACGCCATCCTGATGAATACCAGAGGAGTGTGCGAAGGCGTTCGCGCCTACGACCGCTTTGTTGGCAGGGATTGGCATATTGCAAATCTGACTGACTAATTGGCTGGTACGATAAATTTCCTGATGATTGATGCTGGTCTGTACGTTCAAAATGTCGTGGCGGGTTTTTATTGCCATGATCACTTCTTCCAGCGAGCAGTTACCGGCACGTTCGCCGATGCCGTTCAACGTCCCTTCTACTTGGCGGGCCCCAGCATGAACAGCAGCCATCGCGTTGCCGACCGCCAGACCCAGATCGTCGTGCGTGTGAACAGAGATGATGGCTTTGTCGATATTGGGGACGCGTTCGTACAGCGAGGCGATGATATTGCCGAATTCGTGAGGCATGGTGTAACCGACAGTATCGGGGATGTTGATCGTCCGGGCACCCGCATTGATCGCAGCTTCTACCACACGGCTCAGATCAGCAATGGGTGTCCGTCCCGCATCTTCACAGGAAAACTCGACATCATCAGTATATCGGCGGGCGTGTTTGATCATATAAACGGCGCGTTCGATAACTTCATCCAGTGTGCTACGCAGTTTGGTCGCGATATGCATTGGTGACGTGGCGATAAACGTATGAATGCGGAATGCATCTGCAACACGCAGCGCTTCGGCAGCCACGTCGATGTCTTTTTCTACACAGCGGGTCAGCCCGCAGACCCGACTATTTTTAATATTGCGGGCGATAGTCTGTACAGATTCAAAGTCACCAGGTGAGGACACCGGGAAGCCCACTTCCATCACGTCTACTCCCATGCGTTCCAGCGCCAGTGCGATCTGAAGTTTTTCTTTTACACTCAGACTGGCCTGCAGCGCCTGTTCACCGTCACGTAATGTGGTATCAAAAATAATGACTTGCTGGCTCATCGGTTTAGTTCCTTGTCATGTTTGCTTGGCGCCGCTCGGGATGATATGTAAAAAAAAACCCGCGCATCGGCGCGGGTTTTTTATGAGGTGGCGTGAAATCAGTTCTGAACCTCGCCCACCGGCATACCGCGCAAAGTAGATGCGTCTAGTAGTAGGCCTAGTAGGAAAGCGAAGTTAAACATGGTTTCTCGTTACCTGAAATTCAATATGCTCTTATTGGTACTTTATTTCTGTGGGTATGTCAATCACTCATTTGATGTGACAGGGGTCAAGTAAGCTATCAATTGCGGGTTCTTTATGTCTGAAAGATCGTTGCGGTTTTTAATCATCACGGTAGACTGCAGCCAAAATAATATACAACTGTACGCTGAAATCTTTTTTTCAGGCGTTTTTATCTATCCATTTTTCACAGAACGATAGTTTTTACAAATGAATAATCCTTTACAGCCCTATCATGTGGTACGCCGGGTACAACATCAAATTGCGCATTGTTCAGGGCGCATTGCGTTGCGTGAATGGACGCCAACCGAAGAGAAACAACTGACCTGGGCACAGGCTGGATGGCGCATTCGGCGAATCGCGAGTGCGCTGTTGGCATTAGGGCTGGATGTGCAGGAAAGAGTCGCTATTTTTGCTTATAACTCACTTGACTGGGCACTGGCTGATTTATCTTTGCTGCACCTGCGAGCGATCAGCGTACCCATCTATGCCACTAATACTGCATCACAGGCCGCTTTCATTATTAATGATGCGGATATTCGCACTATTTTTGTGGGCAATCAGGCACAGTTTGACGCGTTGCTGACATTACGCGACGCGTGTCCGCAACTGCGCAATATTATTGTCATGGATGAAGGTGTGAATTTACGCGGCTGTGACATTGCCATTTCGTTGAATGAATTTGAATCTCAGGCGGTGGAAGAGTTCTGGCAAGGGGAATGGCAGCAACGTATTGATCGCTGTGAATTAAGTGATCTGTTTACGCTGATTTATACCTCTGGCACCACGGGTGAACCTAAGGGTGTGATGCTGGATTATACGAATATGGCGATGCAGCTTAAGCTGCACGAGCAACGTTTGAACGTCTCTGAAGCTGACAGATCACTATGCTTCCTGCCGTTATCGCATGTGTTCGAACGCGCCTGGAGCTTTTTCATCATGCATAGCGGTGCGCAGAATGTGTATCTCCGTGATACCAATTGGGTGCGGGATGCTATGCAGGCCGTTAAGCCGACAACGATGTGCGCGGTCCCTCGTTTCTATGAAAAAGTGTATAGCGCCGTGCATGAGAAAGTTGCTCAGGCTTCCTGGTTTCGTCGACACCTGTTCCACTGGGCTCTTTCCCAAGGGCAAGCCGTTAGTCAGAAACAACGTTCGGGAAAACGCCTCGGCATATTGGCAGGCATAAAACATCGTTATGCCGATCGCCTTGTGCTTGGCAAATTACGTCAAACGTTAGGCGGGCAGATACGTTTCATGCCTGCCGCGGGCGCACGGTTGGATGACAACATTATCCAGTTCTTTCTATCCATGGGGATTCGTATTGTATACGGCTATGGGATGACAGAAACCTGTGCGACGGTTTCCTGCTGGGAAGAGCAGCATTACCGGTTAGGGTCGATCGGTACGCCTTTGCCGGAAATAGAGGTTCGTATCGGCGCGGATAATGAGATTCAGGTGCGTGGCGCGACGGTGATGCGTGGTTATTTCCACCGTCCTCAGGAGACCGCCGAGGTGTTCACTGATGATGGCTGGCTTAAAACGGGTGATGCTGGTGAACTTGATACGGAAGGCAATCTGTTCATTACTGAGCGTCTGAAAGACCTCATGAAGACGTCAGGCGGTAAATACATTGCGCCTCAATATCTGGAAGGCACGCTGGGGCAGGATCGTTTTATCGATCAGGTTGCGATCATTGCGGATACGCGTAAGTACGTTTCCGCCTTGATTGTTCCATGTTTTGAAGCGGTGGAAGAGTATGCCCGTTCCATTAATCTGAAGTATCAGGATCGGCTGGAATTACTGAGACACAGCCATATCATTGAATTGTTCGAGCAACGTCTGCGTGAGATGCAAAAAGAGCTTTCTCGTGTTGAACAAGTAAAAAGGTTCACGTTGTTGCCTGTCCCATTTTCGATGGAAGAGGGCGAGCTTACACCAACGCTGAAACTGCGCCGCAAGGTGATTAATCAGCGTTACCAGTTGGAAATTGATGCGATGTATGCGGAGTCCTGAGTATTCATCGTGTGACGTTAAAGTGCGGAGCGTAAAACGTCGCTCCGCACTTTAATATGTGATGTTTTGCTATTAAGATTTCACTCTGCTATTTGCTGTCTTTGCGACAAAATTTTCAGGCCTTAAGACCACCCATTAGCGTTTTATCTCAATTATTCTTCTTTCTGCGATTCATTTCCTTGTTTTTCCCTTTCTGCGGCGAAGCGTTGCTGTTTGCTTGCACCGGAATCTAGCGTTATTGTAATTGGTTATATTTAAAGCCCCATTTAATTAAAAATGTTATGCAATCAGACGTAGTCTGTACCAGACTGATTTCAAGGGGCATACAGAAGCGAATCCGTTTTCTGAACAAAAGAGGCAAACCCATGGAGATGTTGTCAGGCGCCGAGATGGTGGTCCGATCGTTGATCGATCAGGGCGTAAAACATGTGTTCGGCTATCCCGGTGGCGCGGTGCTGGATATTTATGATGCTTTGCATACGGTTGGTGGTATTGAACATATTTTAGTTCGCCATGAACAAGGTGCTGTGCATATGGCCGACGGCTATGCGCGTGCTACGGGCGAGGTTGGCGTGGTGCTAGTCACGTCCGGACCTGGTGCAACTAACGCCATCACCGGTATTGCGACCGCTTACATGGATTCAATCCCTCTGGTGGTATTGTCAGGGCAGGTGGCGACATCGCTGATTGGTTATGATGCCTTTCAGGAATGCGACATGGTGGGGATTTCTCGTCCTATCGTGAAGCACAGTTTTTTGGTTAAACATGCTGAAGATGTCCCTACGGTTCTGAAAAAAGCCTTTTATCTGGCATCCAGCGGGCGTCCTGGCCCGGTAGTGGTGGATTTGCCGAAAGATGTGATGAATCCGGCTAACAAACTGCCTTACGTTTATCCTGACCATGTCAGTATGCGTTCCTATAACCCAACGGTTCAGGGACATAAAGGGCAGATCAGACGTGCGTTGCAAACGTTATTGGCGGCTGAAAAGCCGGTGATCTACAGCGGCGGTGGCGTGATCAATTCAGGTTGTCATGAGGAACTGCTAGCCTTTGCTGAAAAGCTGAATCTGCCCGTGACATGTTCATTGATGGGGCTGGGGGGTTTCCCCGGCACGCACCGCCAGTGTCTTGGTATGTTAGGTATGCACGGCACTTACGAAGCCAACATGGCGATGCATCATTCTGATGTGATTTTTGCTGTCGGTGTGCGCTTCGACGATCGCACAACGAATAATTTGGCGAAATATTGCCCGAATGCGACGGTGCTGCATATTGATATCGATCCCGCATCCATATCAAAAACGGTCGATGCGGATATTCCCATCGTGGGGGATGCCAAGCAAGTGCTAAGCCTCATGCTTGAATTGCTGGCACAGGATGAAGCCTCGCAGCAGTTCGATGCGTTGCGTGATTGGTGGCAGAACATTGAGCAATGGCGTGGCCGTCATTGCCTGAAATACAGTTCGGAAGGTGACAGCATCAAGCCTCAGGCAGTGATTGAAACACTGCATCGCTTAACATCAGGCAAGGCTTATATCGCTTCCGATGTCGGGCAACACCAGATGTTTGCTGCACTCTACTACCCCTTTGATTTACCGCGCCGCTGGGTGAACTCTGGTGGGTTAGGTACGATGGGTTTCGGCTTGCCTGCGGCATTAGGGATCAAGCTTGCGTTGCCGGAAGAAACGGTTATCTGCGTGACGGGTGACGGTAGCATCCAGATGAACATTCAGGAGCTGTCTACTGCGTTGCAGTATGATTTGCCGATTGTGGTCGTCAATCTGAACAACCGTTTTCTTGGTATGGTCAAACAGTGGCAGGACATGATTTATTCTGGTCGTCACTCAAGTTCCTATATGGAATCATTACCGGACTTCGTGAAACTAGCGGAAGCTTACGGTCATATTGGCATTTCCATTACCACTCCGGATGAACTGGAAGGTAAGTTGGCTCAGGCGCTGGCGCAGAAAAACCGACTGGTGTTTGTCGATGTTACGATTGACAGTAGTGAGCATGTATACCCTATGCAAATCCGTGGTGGTGCGATGGATGAAATGTGGCTTAGCAAAACGGAGAGGACCTGATAATGCGTCGGATTTTATCAGTATTGCTGGAAAATGAATCAGGTGCATTGTCACGCGTTATTGGTCTGTTCTCACAGCGTGGTTACAATATTGAAAGTCTAACGGTTGCACCGACCGACGATCCAACACTATCGCGTATGACGATTCAGACCGTTGGTGACGAAAAAGTGCTCGAGCAAATCGAGAAACAACTTCATAAGTTGGTAGATGTACTGCGGGTGAGTGAATTGATTCAAGGGTCCCATGTTGAACGGGAAATCATGCTCGTTAAATTACAGGCCACAGGATATGCACGTGAAGAGGTCAAACGCTGCGCTGATATTTTTCGCGGGCAAATCGTTGATGTGACGTCTTCGTTGTACACCGTCCAATTGGCTGGTACCAGTGATAAGTTGGATGCTTTTTTGAATGCCGTACGTGAAGTAGCAGAAATCGTGGAAGTGGCACGTTCGGGAATTGTCGGTGTCGCTCGCGGTGATAAGATCATGCGTTAAACGTATTTTCACTGCTTTTTCTTTTCAGAGGCTCGATAATACTGTTATCGGGCCTCTTCATTTTTTACGGCGATGCCTTATATGTGATAAAAGCGGTTGCCGTACAGCAACTTCTGCTGTTAGATCTACGCCATATCCATGATGAACCTATGGTCATCGCTATTTTATTTATCCGGCTTACTAAGGGGTTAACGTGAAACTGGATGAAATCGCACGTCTTGCGGGCGTTTCACGCACTACCGCCAGCTATGTGATTAACGGGAAAGCTAAACAATATCGCGTCAGCGATAAGACCGTTGAGAAAGTCATGGCCGTGGTGAGAAAGTACAATTATCATCCTAATGCCGTCGCCGCCGGGTTACGGGCCGGACGTACGCGTTCTATTGGTCTTGTTATTCCGGATCTGGAAAATACCAGCTATACGCGAATTGCCAATTATCTGGAGCGTCAGGCCCGACAACGTGGTTATCAACTGTTGATTGCCTGTTCGGAAGATCAACCTGATAACGAAATGCGTTGTGTCGAGCATCTGCTGCAACGTCAGGTTGATGCCATTATTGTCTCCACCGCATTGCCACCGGAGCATCCCTTTTATCAACGTTGGGCGAACGACAGTTTGCCTATTATTGCATTGGATCGGGCGTTGGACCGCGAGCATTTCACCAGCGTGGTGGGTGCCGATCTGGAAGATGCCGAGATGTTGGCTCAGGAATTAAGGAAAATCCCGGCAGAGTCAGTGTTGTATCTTGGCGCGTTACCGGAACTTTCTGTTAGTTTCCTTCGTGAACAAGGGTTTCGTCAGGCCTGGGCTGATGATCCGCGTACAGTTGATTATCTTTATGCTAACAGCTATGAACGAGTGGCTGCGGCGACAGTATTTGCTGATTATCTTAAAGACCATCCGATGCCGAAGGCGCTTTTCACCACCTCTTTCCCGTTGTTGCAAGGCGTGATGGATGTGACGCTGAAGCAAAGCGGTCGTTTGCCAAATAATCTGGCTATAGCAACGTTTGGCGATAATGAATTACTGGATTATCTGGAATGCCCGGTGCTTTCCGTTGCTCAGCGTCATCGTGAAGTCGCCGAGCGGGTGTTGGAATTGGTGTTGGCGAGTCTGGATGAACCGAAAAAACCCAAGCCGGGATTAAATCGTATCCGGCGTAATCTCTATCGCCGGGGTTCCCTCAGCCGATACTAAGCATCGTATTTTTACTTCGCCATACCTTTTCTGTGTATGGCATTTTTATCCAGAAACCGCCACCCGAAAAAGCCGGCGACAATATTCCAGAAAATAGCCGTACAAGATGCCCATAACCATAGAGATCACGGCATTGCTGGTCACTGCTGTCAGAATTTGCGACGAATCGGCACCGATCGTCAGCAGGATAGCAACATAGACTGGAGACTGAAAACTGACATAGGCGAACAAGTCGGCCAGATTACGCACGATAAAGTGATCTGAACCGTGATGTCTGGCGAAGCGGAGGATTCGATCGCGGTAGAGTCCATAAGGCCAGGCAATCAATATGTTGACAGGGATAGACAAGAGCCGTGAAGACAGCGATTGATCAAAACTCATACCCGACAGAACGATCTCGATCGCCATACCCGTGATAAAGCAGTACACCACTAACGCAAAGGTATCTGCTGTTGCACTACGTAATCTTGATGTTGGGGAAAACATACTTGTTCACTCCGAATTGAAGCCTGTACCCGTCATACTGCAACTCGAATTCTTAAGGGCATAAGATAAGTATCAGTTATGTTATCTATAAAGGAATATTGTTTTGCATTGTTATCTTTGAGTAGTTTACATCACTGCATAATGATTAAATAAGTAGCTATAAATATTTATTTTTAATCCTATCGTCATTTTTTTCGCTACTTTATGTTTGGTTTGTTATTTTTTGGCGTATTTATTACGCTGATTTTTATGAAAAATATTATTTTTCAATTGGTTGTGTTGTGGCAGTGTTGAAGTGAATTTGACGTAAATAGCATTAAAGAAAGGAAGGAATTACCTGCAAGGAAATGATCATTATGTTCGACGATCTTTTTGGGGGATAGAAGAATGGAGAGAGTGTGAACTATTTATTCTGTGTTCATCAAAATAGATTTTTCTTTTTTGTTGTCCGATTCCTGCGATTAAAAATGTAAATTAAAGCAAATTGGCTGATTAATAAAGAATCGACGATACCAATGTCAGAAATGTGACGTTGAGCAAGTACTGGCAACCGCGGTATAATTGTCCGTGCTAAGTGAAAGCCTTGTGACGCAAGGCGTTAGGCGGTCTAAGACTATTCTGGAAACATTTATATTTGGTATCATCCTGTGACAAGAAAAATAATCAGCCAGCGAAGAATGGTGGCTATATCCTCGCGCAATTTGATTTGCTCAACCAATTTCTCTTAAATTTTCATGACGTTAATCTTTATTAATTCTCTGCCGTTATTCTTTTTGCCTTTATGACAACTCAATATCATGCAGAAATAATTCCAAAGCACGCCCGCTCTGGCTTGACAAGGTTTTAATACCCTCCGTACACTCTTCAATGTGGGAATTTGTGGGGTAAAGTGGTGAAAAAGGTGATGAAGGGGTAATTCAGGCATGTTTCGAGGGGCTACGCTGGTTAACCTCGACAGCAAGGGGCGGCTTGCCGTACCAACCCGTTACCGGGATACGCTGAATGAGGAATCGCAGGGTCAAATGGTTTGCACCATTGATCTCCATCAGCCGTGCCTGCTGCTTTACCCTTTGCCTGAATGGGAAATTATTGAACAGAAGCTTTCTCGTTTGTCGAGCATGAACCCGGCCGAACGGCGCGTTCAGCGTTTGTTGCTCGGGCACGCGAGTGAGTGCCAGATGGATAGTGCCGGGCGTTTGTTGCTAGCAAACACGCTACGACAGCACGCTGGTCTGAAAAAAGAAGTGATGCTGGTTGGGCAATTCAACAAGTTTGAATTGTGGGATGAACAGACCTGGTATCAACAAGTCAAGGAAGATATAGACGCTGAACAGTCGGCTCAGGAACCGTTGTCTGATCGATTGCAGGACTTATCACTATAGACATGCCGGATAATTATAAACATACCACCGTACTGCTTGATGAGGCTGTTAACGGTCTGAATATTCGCAGCAACGGGATCTATATAGACGGGACGTTTGGCCGCGGTGGTCATTCTCGCCTGATTCTTTCCCAGCTTGGGCCGGAAGGGCGTCTGCTGGCGATTGATCGTGATCCTCAGGCTATTGAAGCGGCTAACGCGATCAACGATCCGCGTTTTTCTATTATTCATGGCCCTTTTTCCGCACTTGCTGAATACATTGCAGATCGCGATCTGACAGGGCGTATTGATGGTGTGTTACTGGATCTGGGCGTTTCCTCTCCGCAGCTTGACGATCCAGAGCGTGGTTTCTCATTTATGCGTGATGGGCCTCTGGATATGCGGATGGACCCCACTCGTGGGATGTCGGCGGCGGAATGGCTTATGGGTGCAGAGGCCGATGATATTGCCTGGGTATTAAAAACGTTTGGTGAGGAGCGTTTTGCCAAACGTATTGCTCGCGCCATTGTTGAGCGTAATCGTACAGAGCCGATGACGCGGACAAAAACGTTAGCTGAATTGATTGCTGCCGCTAGCCCGATTCGTGAAAAACATAAACATCCGGCAACGCGGAGTTTTCAGGCTATCAGGATTTATATCAACAGTGAGTTGGAAGAAATTGAACAGGCTTTGAATGGGGCATTGAGCGTTCTGGCACCATTTGGCCGTTTATCTGTCATTAGTTTCCACTCTCTGGAGGACCGGCTTGTTAAGCGCTTTATTCGTCATCAAAGCCGTGGTCCGCAAGTTCCGCCTGGAATGCCGTTGACCGAAGCGCAACTGCGTAGTCAGGGGGGGCAAACGTTAAAAGCCGTGGGGAAAATGATGCCTTCTGAGCAGGAAGTTGCAGAAAACCCTCGTGCGCGCAGTTCTGTTTTACGGTTCGCGGAGAAATTACCGGCATGATAGGTAATGAACGCCATGGGCTGGTGGGGGTCATCGGTGAGGATTTACTTCGCCATGCCAAGTTGCCCATTTTGCTGATGGTTGCCGTTCTCGTCTCGGCCGTATTTGTGGTGACGACAGCGCACAAAACGCGCTTGTTGACGGCGGAACGTGAACAATTGTTGCTGGAACGAGACGCGCTGGATATCGAGTGGCGCAACCTGATTCTGGAAGAAAATTCGTTAGGGGATCATAGCCGCGTAGAGCGGATCGCGACGGAAAAACTGCGGATGGGGCACGTTGATCCGTCACAAGAAAATATTGTGGTTAAGCAATGAACGAATAGGCGCCCAATAAAGCATGAAAGCAGCCCGTACAGGAAAGTTAAAACGCCCAGAAGATCAAGCCAGCTTTGTCAGCTGGCGTTTTGCGTTGCTTTGTAGCTGTATCCTGCTGGCGATGGTGGGGTTGATGGTGCGCGCTGCTTATCTTCAGGTGATTAATCCTGAACAACTGGTGCGTGAAGGCGATATGCGTTCTTTACGTGTACAGGAAGTGCCGACATCACGCGGTATGATTAGCGATCGTGCCGGGAGACCTCTGGCTGTGAGCGTGCCGGTTAATGCCGTGTGGGCCGATCCGAAAGTCTTGAATGAGCAGGGCGGTATCACGCTGGATACGCGGTGGAAAGCGCTTTCCGATGCGCTGGAAATTCCTCTTGATCAAATGGCCGCCAAGATTAATGCCAATCCTAAAGGACGTTTTATTTATCTTGCCCGTCAGGTAAACCCCGCTATCGGCGAATATATTCACAAACTCAAACTACCCGGCATTAACCTGCGGCAGGAATCTCGCCGTTATTATCCTTCCGGACAGGTTACTTCTCATCTTATTGGTTTTACCAATATTGATGGCGAAGGTATCGAAGGTGTGGAAAAAAGTTTTGATCGCTGGCTTACCGGAAAACCGGGTGAAAGAACGGTCCGTAAGGATCGTTTTGGGCGAGTGATAGAGGATATTTCATCGGTAGACAGCCAGGCTGCCCATAATCTGGCGTTGAGTATTGATGAACGCCTACAGGCACTGGTTTATCGTGAGTTAAATAACGCGGTGGCGTTTAACAAAGCGGAATCGGGTACCGCAGTACTGGTTGATGTGAATACGGGTGAAGTGTTGGCGATGGCGAATAGCCCGTCTTACAATCCCAATAATCTGGCAGATACGCCTAAAGACGTGATGCGTAATCGTGCCATTACCGACATTTTCGAGCCGGGTTCTACTGTCAAGCCGATGGTCGTCATGACCGCGTTGCAGCGTAACGTCATAAAAGAAAATAGCGTGCTAAATACACTACCGTATTACGTCAATGGCCATGAGATCAAAGACGTTGCACGTTATAGCGAACTGACCCTTACCGGGGTTTTACAGAAATCGAGTAACGTCGGTGTATCAAAGCTGGCGTTGGCGATGCCGTCCTCTGCGTTAGTTGATACTTACTCTCGTTTTGGATTGGGAAAAGCGACCAATTTGGGGTTGGTCGGAGAAAGCAGTGGCTTATATCCTCAAAAACAACGGTGGTCTGACATAGAGAGGGCCACTTTTTCTTTCGGCTATGGGCTAATGGTAACACCGTTACAGTTAGCGCGAGTCTACGCCACCATAGGCAGCTTTGGCGTTTATCGCCCGCTGTCGATTACCCGAGTTGATCCCCCTGTGGCTGGCGAGCGGGTTTTTCCTGAAGCGCTGGTTCGCACCGTCGTCCATATGATGGAAAGCGTCGCGTTGCCAGGCGGGGGCGGCACGAAAGCCGCGATAAAAGGTTATCGGATTGCCATAAAAACGGGGACGGCCAAAAAGGTAGGGCCTGACGGCAAGTATATCAACAAATACATTGCCTATACCGCAGGTGTCGCACCTGCCAGTAATCCAAGGTTTGCCTTGGTTGTTGTTATCAATGACCCACAGGCAGGGAAATATTACGGTGGCGCAGTTTCGGCCCCGATATTTGGTGCCATCATGGGAGGGGTTTTACGTACGATGAACGTAGAACCTGATGCGTTGCCCTCCGATGACAAAAATGAGTTCGTAATTAACAGAGAAGAGGGTTCAGGTGGCAGATCGTAATTTGCGCGATTTATTAGCGCCGTGGGTGCAAGACACTCCGGCGTGTGTGCTGCGGGAAATGATATTAGACAGCCGCGTTGCGGCTGCCGGGGATCTGTTTGTGGCGGTTGTTGGCCATCAGGCAGATGGGCGGCGTTATATCCCTCAGGCAATCGCGCAAGGTGTGGCAGCAGTTGTTGCTGAAGCTGAAGGCGAAGCCAGCGATGGCACCATTCGTGAAATGCATGGTGTGCCAGTCGTTTATCTGAGCAATCTTAGTCAACGTCTTTCCGCGCTGGCTGGTCGTTTCTATCGGCAACCTGCGGAGCAGTTGCAACTGATCGGGGTAACGGGGACGAACGGCAAGACCACGACGACACAACTGTTGGCGCAGTGGAGCCAGGCTCTGGGTGCAACCAGCGCCGTCATGGGCACGGTGGGGAACGGTTTGTTGGGACGTGTGGTGCCAACAGCAAATACCACTGGGTCGGCCGTGGACGTGCAGCAGGTACTCAGTCAACTCGTTGATCAAGGTGCCACCGTTACGGCGATGGAAGTGTCTTCTCATGGTTTGGTCCAGCATCGGGTGGCCGCTTTACCGTTTGCTGCCGCGGTTTTCACTAACTTAAGCCGAGATCACCTTGATTACCATGGTGATATGGAAAGCTATGAAGCGGCTAAATGGTCGTTGTTCTCTGAGCATCATGTGGGGCAGGCCATTATCAATGCGGATGACGAAGTTGGACGCCGCTGGCTGAGCAAACTGCCTGATGCCGTTGCGGTGACAATGGAAAGTAACCTTGTTCCAGGCTGCCGCGGACGCTGGCTAAAAGCAACATCAGTCGATTATCACGATAACGGCGCGACTATCCGCTTTGATTCAAGCTGGGGACCCGGTGAAATTCAGAGCAAGTTAATGGGAGTGTTCAATGTCAGTAACATGCTGTTGGCGCTGGCGACCTTGCTCTCGCTTGGCTACCCGCTCAGCCAATTAATGGTCGCTGGTTCACATTTGCAGCCAGTGTGTGGTCGGATGGAAGTGTTCCATGCTGAAGGTAAACCGACGGTTGTTGTCGATTATGCACATACGCCGGATGCCTTGGAAAAGGCGCTTGAGGCTGCACGCCTGCATTGTCAGGGACAACTGTGGTGTGTATTTGGCTGCGGTGGGGATCGTGATAAAGGTAAGCGCCCACTTATGGGTGGCATCGCTGAACAATTAGCCGATCGTGTGATTGTCACCGACGACAATCCGCGTAGCGAAGAACCTCAGGCTATTGTGGCGGATATTTTAACCGGATTACTGGATGCCGGTCGTGCTCAGGTAATTTCCGGCCGTGCTGAAGCGGTAACCAGTGCCATCATGCAGGCAAAAGAAAATGATGTGGTGCTGGTCGCGGGCAAAGGGCATGAAGACTACCAACTGATCGGCAATCGTCGTCTGGATTATTCGGACCGCATCACCGTCGCTCGTTTGCTGGGGGTGATCGTATGATTCGAGTGTCCCTACAGCAACTTACTTCTGTACTCAGTGCTCAATTGATAGGTGAGAGCATTGATATTGACGATGTGTCGACGGATACCCGTAAATTGTCTCATGGTTGCCTGTTTGTTGCGTTAAAAGGCGAGAAGTTTGATGCCCACGATTATGCGTTAGACGCAGTGAAAAACGGTGCGTCGGCTCTGCTGGTCAGTAAGCGCTTACAAGTAGAGGTTCCCCAGTTATTGGTGAAGGACACGCGTTTGGCCTTAGGAAAACTTGGGGCTTGGGTCAGAGAACAGTCGGCGGCTCGCGTCGTGGCATTAACCGGCTCTTCCGGTAAGACATCCGTTAAGGAAATGACGGCGGCTATTTTGCGGCAATGTGGAAATGTGCTCTATACCGCCGGTAACTTCAATAATGATATTGGCGTGCCGTTGACATTGCTGCGTCTGACGTCAGCGCATCAATTTGCAGTCATTGAATTAGGTGCGAACCATATTGGTGAGATTGCTTATACCGTCGATCTGGTGCGTCCGGAGAGTGCATTGGTTAATAACCTTGCGGCCGCACATCTGGAAGGATTTGGTTCTCTGGCGGGTGTGGCGCAGGCAAAAGGCGAAATTTTTTCCGGCCTTCCTGCTGATGGCGTGGCGATTATTAATACCGATAGCCATGATTTTCCGCATTGGCAAACCGCGCTGAATCATAAAACGGTGTGGCGTTTTTCGCCTCAGGCCGCTTGTGATGTCGATTTTTTTGCCAGCGATGTTGAGTCGCTACCTCAGGGGACGCGATTCAACTTACATACCCCGTTTGGACAAACCGTTGTTACGTTGCCATTACCGGGACGTCACAACGTGGCGAATGCGCTGGCCGCCACTGCCTTGGCGATGTCTGTTGGCGCGACACTTGAGGCTGTGAGTCATGGTCTGGCGCAGCTTGAGGCGGTGCCTGGTCGTTTGTTCCCGATTATTCTGGCGGACGGCAAATTGGTGCTGGATGACAGCTACAACGCGAATGTTGGATCGATGACGGCGGCGGCCCAGGTACTTTCTGATATGCCCGGTTACCGAGTGATGGTGGTCGGTGATATGGGTGAGTTGGGTAATGATGCCGCCGAATGTCATCGCCAGGTCGGTGAAGCGATACGTGTCGCTGGGGTCGATAAAGTGTTAAGCGTAGGGACATTGAGTGAATTGATTAGCCGGGCTAGCGGTGATGGTGAACATTTTCAGGACAAACCTGCGTTGACGGCTCGTCTTAACAGATTGGTGGCTGAGCACCAGACCATCAGTGTATTGATAAAAGGCTCCCGCAGTTCCGCGATGGAGCAGGTAGTTCAAGCATTACAGGAGCATGCAAAATGTTAGTGTGGCTGGCCGAGCATTTGGCCAAACTTTATACCGGCTTTAACGTCTTTTCCTATTTGACGTTCCGCGCCATTGTCAGCCTGCTGACCGCATTGGTTATTTCCCTCTGGATGGGGCCTCATCTAATCGCTTGGCTACAGCGTTTGCAAATTGGTCAGGTTGTTCGTAATGAGGGGCCGGAGTCGCATTTTAGCAAACGCGGTACACCGACGATGGGTGGCGTGATGATTCTGGCCTCCATCGTTATTTCGGTATTGATGTGGGCCAATCTTGGGAACCCCTATGTTTGGTGTGTGCTGTTCGTCCTGATGGGGTATGGCGCGGTCGGTTTTGTTGATGACTATCGCAAAGTTGTGCGTAAAGACACGAAAGGACTGATCGCTCGCTGGAAATATTTCTGGCAGTCGGTAATCGCGCTGATCGTTGCCTTTGTCATGTATTCGATCGGTAAAGATACGCCAGCCACACAGCTTGTGGTGCCGTTTTTCAAGGACGTGATGCCGCAACTGGGGTTGCTTTATATCGCATTGGCTTATTTTGTCATTGTCGGTACCAGTAATGCCGTGAATCTGACCGATGGTTTGGATGGCCTGGCTATTATGCCAACGGTTTTTGTTGCTGCGGGGTTTGCCTTGGTTGCCTGGGCGACTGGGAACATGAATTTTGCGGGTTACCTACATATTCCGTATATCCGCCATGCCAGTGAATTAGTCATTGTGTGCACCGCGATCGTGGGGGCCGGGCTGGGCTTTCTGTGGTTTAACACGTATCCGGCACAGGTCTTTATGGGGGATGTCGGTTCTCTGGCACTAGGCGGAGCGTTAGGCATTATTGCCGTCCTGTTACGTCAGGAGTTTTTACTGGTAATCATGGGTGGCGTATTCGTTGTCGAAACGCTGTCGGTCATTTTGCAGGTAGGGTCCTTTAAACTGCGTGGCCAGCGAATTTTTCGCATGGCGCCTATTCATCATCACTATGAGCTTAAAGGGTGGCCGGAACCGCGTGTGATTGTGCGTTTCTGGATTATTTCGTTGATGCTGGTGCTTATTGGCCTCGCAACACTGAAGGTACGGTAAAAGATGGTGGACTATCAGGGTAAAAAAGTGGTCATTATCGGGTTAGGGCTGACTGGGCTCTCCTGTGTTGATTTTTTCCTCGCACGCGGCGTTACGCCACGCGTGGTGGATACCCGTATCAGTCCACCCGGTCTGGATAAGTTGCCGTCGGAGGTGGAGCGTCATCTTGGTGGGCTAAATGAAGACTGGCTGATGAACGCCGATCTGATTGTGGCGAGCCCAGGCATTGCATTGGCAACCCCCATTCTGAATGAAGCGGCAGATGCCGGTATTGAGATTGTTGGTGATATCGAACTGTTTTGTCGTGAGGCTCAGGTACCGATTGTGGCGATTACTGGTTCTAATGGTAAGAGTACGGTGACAACGCTGGTCGGAGAAATGGCGCGTGCCGCTGGGTGGCAGATCGGTGTCGGCGGTAATATCGGTTTACCTGCATTGGAATTATTGCGGCAAGAATGTCAGCTTTATGTGCTTGAATTATCGAGCTTTCAGTTAGAGACAACCTATAGCCTACAGGCTGCTGCCGCGACGATCTTGAATGTTACGGAAGATCATACCAATCGCTATCCTTTGGGGTTACAGCAGTATCGAGCGGCGAAGTTGCGTATTTATGAAAATGCGAATGTGTGCGTAGTGAATGCGGATGATGCGCTGACCATGCCCGTACGAGGCGCAGATGCTCGCTGTCGGAGTTTTGGCGTAGATGTCGGTGATTATCATTTGAACCATCAACAGGGTGAAACCTGGTTGCGTGTCAAAGGTGAACGCATCTTGAATACCAGTGAGATCAAACTGGTGGGGCTGCATAACTATACTAACGCCTTGGCAGCTCTGGCGTTGGCGGATGCGGTTGGTATTCCCCGGACGCCAGCTTTGACGGCGTTGACGACATTTACCGGGTTGCCTCACCGTTTTCAACTCGTGTGGGAGCGCAATGGTGTGCGTTGGATAAATGACTCCAAGGCAACCAATGTTGGCAGTACGGAGGCCGCACTTAGTGGCCTACAGGTCAAAGGAACATTACATCTTCTCTTGGGTGGTGACGGTAAGTCTGCTGATTTTTCGCCGCTGCTGCGTTATTTCCAGTGCGATAATATTTGCTTGTATTGCTTTGGTCGCGATGGCGCGCAATTAGCGGAATTGCGTCCTGATATTGCTGAACAAACCGATACGATGGAGCAATCGATGAGGTTGATTGCTGTGCGCGTGAAACCGGGCGACCTTGTGCTGTTGTCGCCCGCCTGTGCCAGCCTCGATCAATTTCGCAGTTTCGAACATCGGGGTGATGAGTTTGCAAAACTGGCGGAGGAACTAGGCTGATGCGGTTTTTCGGGCTGGCATTGATCGAGCGTCTAAAAAGCTGGGTTATGGGAACGCGTGAAAGCGACAAGCTGAGCATCGTTCTTTATGACCGCACGCTGGTATGGCTGACGCTGGGGCTAGCCGTAACGGGGTTTGTCATGGTGACATCAGCATCAATGCCTGTCGGACAGCGTCTTGCCAGCGATCCCTTTTTATTCGCCAAACGTGATGCATTGTATCTGGGGTTGGCGTTTGCGTTATCGCTGATAACGCTGCGTGTCCCAATGGAAATTTGGCAGCGTTACAGCCCTGTGCTGTTGTTAGCATCATTGGTCATGCTGTTGATTGTTCTTGCGGTTGGCAGTTCGGTAAACGGTGCATCACGCTGGATTTCTCTGGGGCCATTGCGTATTCAACCTGCAGAATTATCCAAATTGGCGCTGTTTTGCTACATCTCCAGTTATATGGTGCGCAAGGTCGAAGAGGTTCGTAACAACTTCTGGGGTTTCTGTAAACCGATGGGCGTCATGGTGGTGTTAGCGGTGCTGTTATTGGCGCAACCCGATCTGGGTACGGTGGTTGTTCTGTTTGTTACCACGTTGGCAATGCTGTTTTTAGCTGGCGCGAAGTTGTGGCAGTTTTTGGCTATTATCGGCAGCGGGATTTTTGCCGTCGGCCTATTGATTGTGGCTGAGCCTTATCGTATGCGGCGTGTGACATCCTTTTTGAACCCGTGGGATGACGCCTTCGGGAGCGGTTACCAATTGACCCAGTCTTTGATGGCGTTTGGGCGCGGTGAACTGTGGGGACAAGGATTGGGAAACTCGGTGCAGAAGCTGGAGTATCTACCTGAAGCGCACACCGACTTCATATTCTCCATTTTAGGAGAGGAGCTCGGCTATATCGGTGTGGTTTTAGCGCTGTTAATGATATTCTTCGTCGCTTTTCGTGCGATGTCCATTGGGCGTCGGGCTTTGGAAATTGATCAGCGTTTCTCTGGGTTCTTGGCCTGCTCTATTGGTATCTGGTTCAGTTTTCAAACATTGGTCAATGTCGGCGCGGCGGCCGGTATGTTGCCTACAAAAGGGCTGACATTGCCGTTAATCAGTTATGGTGGTTCCAGCCTGCTGATTATGTCGACGGCCATCGTTTTATTGTTACGTATTGATTTTGAAACGCGGCTGACAAAAGCGCAGGCGTTTACGAGGAGTGCCCGATGAGTGGCGTAGGCAAGCGTTTGATGGTGATGGCTGGCGGTACTGGGGGGCATGTTTTCCCTGGGCTGGCGGTTGCACATCATCTGATGGCGCAGGGCTGGCAGGTACGCTGGCTGGGAACGGCGGATCGTATGGAGGCGGATCTGGTTCCTCAACATGGTATTGAGATCGATTTTATCCGTATTTCCGGTCTGCGAGGAAAAGGGCTTTGGGCGCAGTTGAGCGCACCGTTACGCATTTTCCGTGCTGTTCGTCAGGCTAAGGCCATTATGCGTGAGTACCAGCCTGACGTTGTGTTAGGGATGGGGGGATATGTTTCCGGTCCCGGTGGTTTGGCGGCATGGCTGTGTGGTATCCCGGTTGTGTTGCATGAGCAGAATGGTATTGCCGGGCTGACTAACCGTTGGCTGTCACGCATTGCTAAAAAAGTATTACAGGCCTTTCCTGGTGCATTTCCGAATGCGGATGTCGTAGGAAACCCGGTGAGAACCGATGTGCTGGCATTGCCATCTCCCGAACAACGTTTGGCTGGCCGAATTGGCCCGGTTCGCGTATTGGTCGTTGGAGGAAGCCAGGGGGCGAGGGTGCTTAACCAGACGTTGCCTGGTGTCGCAGCCAAATTGGGCGACAGCGTCACGATTTGGCATCAGGTGGGGAAAGGCGCTCAGCCGGAGGTTGAACGGGCTTACCAACAGGCTGGGCAATCGCAGCACAACATTACGGAATTTATTGATGATATGGCTGCCGCTTACGCTTGGGCCGATGTCGTGGTATGCCGCTCTGGCGCGTTAACCGTCAGTGAAATTGCAGCCGCGGGATTACCGGCACTCTTTGTGCCATTTCAGCACAAAGACAGGCAGCAATACTGGAACGCTTTACCGCTGGAAAAAGTGGGTGCAGCAAAAATTATTGAACAACCGCAGTTTAACGTTGATGCAGTGAGCACCACGTTGGCGGGGTGGGATCGTGCGACATTGATGACAATGGCACAACAGGCTCGATCCGTTGCGATTCCGGATGCCACCGAGCGTGTGGCGGCGGAAGTGAGTGCAGCAGCAAGTAATCGAACTACCCGTGTTGTTCACGGGTAGTGGTTCATTTATTCGGAATTATCGGGTGATCGCATTGCCCGGACTGAAACAAGGTAGCGATAGAAAAAAGTGAATACTCAACAACTGGCGAAACTACGTTCAATCGTGCCCGAGATGCACCGCGTCCGGCACATTCACTTTGTTGGCATCGGTGGTGCCGGCATGGGTGGGATCGCCGAAGTGTTGGCCAATGAAGGTTATGAAATCAGCGGTTCTGATTTAGCACCTAATGCGGTAACGCAGCAGTTGTCTGAACTGGGGGCCCATATCTATTTCCACCATCGTGCCGAGAATGTCCTGAATGCCAGCGTGGTGGTGGTTTCCACGGCAATTTCTGCGGATAACCCAGAAATTATTGCTGCGCATGATGCCCGCATCCCGGTGATTCGTCGGGCTGAAATGCTGGCGGAATTAATGCGTTTTCGCCACGGTATTGCGATTGCCGGTACGCACGGGAAGACGACGACAACGGCAATGGTCACCAGCATTTATGCTGAGGCTGGGTTGGATCCAACGTTTGTAAACGGTGGCTTGGTTAAAGCGGCTGGGACGCATGCTCGATTAGGATCGAGTCGCTATCTGATCGCGGAAGCGGATGAAAGCGATGCGTCTTTCCTGCATTTGCAACCGATGGTCGCGATAGTGACAAATATTGAAGCTGACCACATGGATACCTATCAGGGCGATTTTGAAAATCTGAAGCAAACGTTCATCAACTTTCTCCATAATTTGCCGTTTTATGGTCAGGCCGTGATGTGCATTGATGACCCAGTGATTCGGGAACTCCTGCCTCGGGTGGGACGTCATATCACGACTTATGGATTTAGTGATGATGCGGATATTCGTGTTTCTGGCTATCAACAGATCGGCGCTCAGGGGCACTTCACGCTGGAGCGTTTGGATAGGCCGGTATTGGAAGTCACATTGAATGCCCCTGGCCGTCACAATGCATTGAATGCGGCGGCGGCGGTCGCGGTTGCGACGGACGAAGGCATTGATGACGAGGCTATTCTTCGCGCACTGGAACGCTTTCAGGGTACGGGACGTCGATTTGATTTTCTGGGTGAATATGCGCTTGAAACGGTAAATGGACAAAGCGGTAGCGCCATGTTGGTCGATGATTATGGTCATCATCCAACGGAAGTTGATGCGACAATTAAAGCGGCAAGAGCTGGCTGGCCGGATAAGCGTCTGGTGATGATTTTTCAGCCGCACCGCTATACACGAACTCGCGATTTGTATGACGATTTTGCGCACGTGTTATCGCAAGTCGATGTGTTGTTGATGCTGGATGTTTATCCCGCAGGCGAGTCGCCGATCCCTGGCGCGGATAGCCGGTCGTTGTGCCGGACGATACGAGGTCGGGGTAAGATAGATCCCATTTTGGTGACTGACGTGGATACCCTGCCTGAATTGTTGTCACAGGCGGTGCGGGGTAACGATCTGATATTGGTTCAAGGCGCTGGCAATATTGGCAAATTGGCACGCAAACTGGCTGACTCCCGGTTGCAGCCACAGATAAGTGAGTGAGAAACATCATGACTGAGAAGGTTGCTGTATTGCTTGGTGGAACCTCTGCCGAACGTGAAGTGTCGTTACTTTCAGGCCAAGCGGTGCTGGATGGACTGAAAGAAGCAGGGATTAATGCTCACGCTGTCGATACGCGTGATTTCCCGGTAACGCATTTAAAGGATGAGGGTTTCACCAAAGCGTTTATTGCCTTGCATGGTCGTGGTGGTGAAGATGGCACATTACAGGGTGTGTTGGAATTTTTGCAGTTGCCCTATACCGGAAGCGGTGTGATGGCTTCCGCGTTGACCATGGATAAACTGCGTACCAAGCTGGTGTGGGCTGCATCTGGTTTACCCGTTTCACCGTATATCGCATTGAATCGTCAGCAATTTGCTGCGATTAGCGAAGGTGAGCTGTTGGCTAAGTTAGCGCATCTGGGACTGCCTTTGATCGTGAAACCGAGTCGTGAAGGTTCCAGCGTCGGCATGAGCAAGGTGAATCAGGCTGGTGACCTGCATGCGGCGATGACTGAAGCATTTCGCCATGACGATGATGTGCTGGTAGAGAAATGGTTGAGCGGTCCAGAATATACCGTCGCGATTCTGGGTGATGAGGTACTGCCTGCTATCCGTATTCAGGCAGCCGGTACATTTTATGACTATGAAGCTAAATACCTGTCGGATGACACCCAATATTTTTGTCCAAGCGGTTTGTCGGCTGAGAAAGAACAGGAATTGGCGAGCTTATCAATGGCGGCGTATCGGGCGCTCGATTGCAGAGGTTGGGGGCGCGTTGACCTGATGATGGATAGCGATGGCGCATTCTATCTGCTGGAGGTGAATACCTCTCCGGGGATGACCAATCATAGTCTGGTGCCGATGGCGGCTCGCCAGCATGGTTTGAGTTTCTCGCAATTGGTGGCAAGGGTATTGGAGTTGGCTGGCTGATATGTCGCAGGCAGCGCTGAATACACGCGGTAGGGAGCCGGAGTCTAAGGGAACGCGTCGCAGCAATGGTGGGCAGTTAGCTGGAATGTTGTTCCTGCTGATGGTGGTGGGAACGATCGTCTGGGGGGGCTGGATGGTTGTCGAGTGGATGAAGGATGCCAGTCGTTTACCGCTGTCTCGTATGGTTGTAACCGGCGATCGACAATACACCACCAATGACGATATTCGTCAGGCGATTTTAGCATTGGGCGCACCGGGGACGTTTATGACGCAGGATGTAAACGTTATCCAGCAGCAAATCGAACGGCTGCCTTGGATCAAACAGGCCAGTGTACGTAAACAGTGGCCGGATGAATTAAAGATTCATCTGGTTGAATATGTTCCGGTTGCGCGTTGGAATGACCTATTGATGGTCGATGCTGAAGGAAATGCTTTCAGCGTTCCAGCCGAGCGGGTCGGAAATCGCAAAATGCCATTACTGTACGGCCCTGAAGGAGGGGAAACTGACGTGCTGGAAGGGTATCGGGCAATGAACCAGGTGCTATCTGCAAGAAAGTTTTCGCTAAAAATGGTGGCGATGAGTGCGCGTCATTCGTGGCAGTTGGGGTTGGATGATGATATTCGCCTTGAATTGGGACGAGACGATCGTGAGCGGCGATTAGCCCGTTTTATTGAGCTTTATCCGTTGTTGCAACGACAGGCGCAGGGCGAGAATAAGCGTATTAGCTATGTTGATCTGCGTTATGACTCGGGAGCCGCTGTGGGTTGGGCTCCGGCCTTGTTTGATGAGCAAAACGTTGGTCAGAAACAAGACATTGATCGGCAACAGAACAGTAATCAGAAACAGGCACAGGCTAAACAACAATGATCAAGTCGACGGACAGAAAACTGGTAGTAGGGCTGGAGATCGGTACAGCAAAAGTGGCTGCGCTGGTGGGGGAGGTTCTGCCCGATGGCATGGTCAATATTATTGGCGTAGGCAGTTGCCCGTCCCGTGGTATGGATAAGGGCGGTGTTAACGATCTTGAGTCTGTCGTCAAATGTGTACAACGTGCCATAGATCAGGCTGAATTAATGGCCGATTGTCAGATTTCTTCTGTCTATCTGGCACTATCGGGCAAACACATCAGTTGCCAGAATGAAATAGGGATGGTGCCTATTTCTGAGGAAGAGGTCACGCAGGAAGACGTAGAAAGTGTCGTGCATACCGCCAAGTCCGTGCGTGTCCGTGACGAACATCGAGTGCTTCATGTGATTCCGCAGGAATATGCCATCGATTATCAGGAAGGGATTAAAAACCCTGTGGGGTTATCGGGTGTGCGGATGCAGGCGAAAGTCCACCTGATCACCTGCCATAACGATATGGCGAAGAATATTGTCAAAGCGGTAGAACGCTGTGGTTTGAAAGTCGATCAGCTTATTTTTGCCGGGTTAGCGTCCAGCTATGCCGTGTTGACGGAAGATGAGCGCGAATTGGGCGTCTGCGTGGTAGATATTGGCGGTGGAACCATGGATATCGCCGTTTATACCGGCGGGGCTTTGCGACATACCAAAGTGATTCCTTATGCTGGCAACGTCGTGACCAGTGATATCGCTTATGCGTTTGGTACTCCGCCAACTGACGCTGAAGCCATTAAGGTGCGGCATGGCTGTGCTTTGGGGGCCATTGTTGGCAAAGATGAAAACGTCGAGGTTCCCAGTGTCGGGGGACGTCCACCGCGTAGCTTACAACGGCAAACGTTGGCTGAAGTGATTGAACCCCGTTATACCGAACTGTTGAATTTGGTAAACGATGAACTTTTACAATTGCAGGAGCAGTTACGTCAACAAGGTGTGAAGCATCACCTCGCCGCAGGTATTGTCCTGACGGGAGGCGCGGCACAGATTGACGGATTGGCGGCTTGCGCACAGCGTGTGTTCCATACACAGGTGCGTATTGGACAGCCACTCAATATAACAGGTCTGACAGATTACGCGCAGGAGCCCTACTATTCTACAGCGGTAGGGTTACTGCATTACGGCAAAGAGTCTCACCTTGGCAGTGAGCACGAAGTCGAAAAACGCGCCTCGGTAAGCAACTGGTTCAAACGAATCAATAGCTGGTTGAGGAAAGAATTTTAATTTTATCAAAGAGATCACCTGGCACAGTTTATGATCTCGCAGTTACAGGCACAAAACGGAGAGAAACTATGTTTGAACCAATGGAATTAACGAATGACGCGGTGATTAAAGTCATCGGCGTCGGTGGCGGCGGTGGCAACGCCGTCGAGCACATGGTGCGTGAACGTATTGAAGGCGTTGAGTTTTTCGCAGTCAATACGGATGCGCAGGCATTGCGTAAAACGGCGGTAGGACAAACGATTCAGATTGGTAGCGGCATCACCAAAGGTTTGGGAGCAGGCGCTAATCCTGAAGTAGGTCGGAATTCCGCAGAAGAAGATCGTGAAGCATTGCGTGCTGCGCTCGAAGGGGCAGACATGGTGTTTATCGCTGCCGGTATGGGCGGCGGCACGGGAACAGGGGCTGCGCCAGTCGTGGCGGAAGTGGCTAAAGACCTGGGTATTCTGACCGTTGCCGTTGTTACCAAACCCTTCAACTTTGAAGGCAAGAAACGCATGGCGTTTGCTGAGCAAGGTATCGCCGAGCTATCCAAGCATGTCGATTCTTTGATCACGATTCCAAACGATAAGCTATTGAAAGTTTTAGGGCGTGGCATTTCTCTTCTGGATGCGTTTGGCGCGGCGAATGACGTACTGAAAGGCGCGGTTCAGGGGATTGCTGAACTGATCACTCGTCCTGGCCTGATGAACGTCGACTTTGCGGACGTGCGTACTGTGATGTCTGAAATGGGCTATGCCATGATGGGGTCCGGCGTGGCGCGTGGCGAAGATCGTGCAGAAGAAGCTGCTGAAATGGCGATTTCCAGCCCGCTGTTGGAAGATATTGATCTGTCTGGAGCGCGTGGTGTCCTGGTTAACATTACGGCCGGTTTCGACCTGCGTCTGGATGAGTTTGAGACGGTGGGTAACACCATCCGTGCTTTTGCTTCGGACAATGCCACTGTGGTTATCGGGACGTCTCTTGATCCAGAGATGAATGACGAACTGCGAGTCACGGTGGTGGCGACGGGTATCGGCATGGATAAACGCCCAGAAATTACGCTGGTCACGAACAAACAGGCCAGCCAGCCAGTGATGGATCATCGTTACCAGCAGCATGGCATGACGCCCCTGACTCAGGAAAAACCGGTTGCGAAAGTGGTCAACGACCAGAATCCGCAAACCAATAAAGAGCCAGACTATCTGGATATTCCGGCGTTTCTGCGTAAGCAGGCAGATTAAAGCTGCCGCATAACGTTGGAATCTCCGCTCTTTGTGCTAAACTGTCCCGCCGAAGCTGGTGTATGCTAGTTCGGTAGGTTCAGTAACATGCGAGATAAAATGATGATCAAACAACGTACATTAAAACGTATTGTTCAGGCGACAGGGGTCGGTTTACATACCGGCAAGAAAGTCACCCTGACTATGCGTCCTGCACCGGCAAATACCGGGGTCATCTATCGTCGCACTGACTTGAATCCCCCGGTTGATTTTCCGGCTGATGCAAAATCCGTGCGTGATACCATGCTCTGTACTTGCCTGGTTAATGAGCATGACGTGCGTATTTCCACGGTGGAGCATCTTAACGCTGCGCTTGCAGGGTTGGGAATTGACAATATTGTCATTGAAGTTGATGCACCGGAAATTCCAATCATGGATGGCAGTGCCAGCCCCTTTGTTTACCTGTTGTTAGATGCGGGTATTGAAGAGCTGAAGAGTGCTAAAAAATTCGTGCGTATCAAACAGCCAGTGCGTGTGGAAGATGGTGACAAATGGGCAGAGTTGACGCCGTTTAACGGTTTTAGCCTTGATTTCACTATCGATTTCAACCATCCGGCTATTGATGCAGGTTCCCAGCGTTATCGTCTGGACTTCTCTGCTGATGCGTTCGTGCGCCAGATTAGTCGTGCACGCACCTTTGGCTTTATGCGTGATATTGAATACTTGCAGTCTCGTGGGTTGTGCCTGGGCGGCAGTTTCGATTGCGCAATAGTCGTAGATGATTACCGGGTGTTGAACGAAGACGGTTTACGTTTTGAAGATGAGTTTGTTCGCCATAAAATGTTGGACGCCATTGGCGACTTGTTTATGTGCGGTCATAACATCATTGGTGCGTTTACTGCGTTTAAATCCGGCCATGCTCTGAACAATAAGCTGTTACAAGCTGTTTTGGCTAAGCAGGAAGCGTGGGAATATGTGACCTTTGAAGACGACGCTGAAATGCCGTTGGCGTTCAAAGCGCCTTCAACAGTGTTGGCATAACGTTTAGCATAGTCACTTCTTATTACGACTGGTTTTACTGGTACTCTCTCCGGCCAGCGAAGCCAGTCGTTCTAATATCTTGCTGAGTTTTTCCGGGCTGTGGTCAGCCAATTCCCTCAATGTTTCCGCGCTTTGTTGACTCAACTGACGTAACGGTTTGCTTTCGCTTTCGTTGCTCAAAGGTTTGTCGTTATTTTTCAGCGTTTCATACCCTTTTGCGGCGAGCGATGGATTAATCCTGATGTCGATTGAAGCTAATGATGGTAATATTTGGGCGCGTAATGCAGAGAGCAAAGCGGGCTGTTCATAGCGTAGTCGCATCAACCAGTTTGCGTTGGCGGTTTCCAGAATTAACAGTCCTTGGCGATAATTTGCTACGCGGCACCACGGATGTAGCGGTGCTGGAAGTAATCCGCGTACCGCGCGGTTAAGTTTTAATAACGCGATAGCCCGTTGCTGCACATCATGCAGTGGACCCGTGCTCGTACCTGACGCGCTATCAAATAATGACTCTAGTGATTGTGGGCGACTATCACGCATAAATCAGGCTCCGACGGACGTTAAACTTGTGATTGGTATTCTAAATCGTTGGCGACAATTTGGCAGACGTTATTTCTGGCCGCATCTTTTGTTAGGGATGGTCGCGGCGAGTCTCGGTTTGCCTGCAAGTCTGAATGAAGCGCAAGATGTTGCTTCGTTGCCGAATTCCACATCAAGTGTTAGCCGCCAAAATAGTGTATCGCTCAACCTTACCGATCTGGTGGCTCTGAAAGAAGCGCACCGTCGTTCGTCATTTGGTGTGGATTATTGGCACCAGCATGCCATTCGTACCGTTATTCGTCACTTGTCTTTTGCGCTGACGACACCGCAACAAATCCATTCCCAGCAGAATGATGAGCTTCAGCCTCACTCGCTGATGCTAATTGATACACTCAATGCACTGTTAACGCGTGAAGAAAAACGCCCATTCACCGTAAACCCAATAGGGCCTATTTCCTTTCCTTCCTCAACGTTCCACCAGCCAGGGCTCTGGCTTGCTCAAACACAAGGCATTCGTGCTGGCCCGACTTTATAAGCTGAAAACGTTATTATTAATAATTAACAGCTGTTGGGTTTTTTCCCAGCAATCTTAAGTTTTGCCGCCGCTGGAAAAGTGGCGTTTGTGAGATCGAAATTATTATGGCCTTGAATATTCTAACTAAAATCTTTGGTAGTCGTAACGATCGTACTTTGCGCCGTATGCGCAAGAATGTAGACGTGATTAATCGCCTTGAACCTGAAATGGAAAAACTTTCGGATGAGGAACTGAAAGCGAAAACGCTTGAGTTTCGTGCCCGTCTGGAAAAAGGCGAAACATTAGAAAACTTATTACCGGAAGCATTTGCCGTGGTTCGCGAATCCAGTAAGCGCGTCTTTGGCATGCGTCACTTTGACGTACAGCTTATCGGCGGTATGGTGTTGAACGAACGCTGTATTGCAGAAATGCGTACGGGTGAAGGGAAAACGCTGACTGCAACGCTGCCTGCTTATCTCAATGCGCTGACGGGGCGTGGCGTGCATGTGGTGACAGTGAATGACTATCTGGCACAGCGTGATGCTGAAAATAACCGCCCTTTGTTCGAGTTCCTTGGTTTGAGTGTGGGCATTAACCTACCTAACATGCCTGCCCCGGCTAAGCGTGAAGCCTATGCCGCAGATATTACCTATGGTACGAACAATGAGTATGGTTTTGACTACCTGCGCGACAATATGGCGTTCAGCCCAGAAGAGCGTGTACAACGTAAACTCTATTACGCCTTGGTGGATGAAGTTGACTCCATTCTTATTGATGAAGCCCGTACGCCACTGATTATTTCCGGTCCTGCTGAAGATAGCTCTGAACTCTATACTCGGGTCAATACCATCATTCCTCATCTGATTCGTCAGGAAAAAGAAGATTCAGACACTTTCCACGGCGAAGGCCATTTCTCTGTTGATGAGAAGGCTCGCCAGGTTAACCTGACCGAACGTGGTTTGGTGCTGGTGGAAGAGCTGCTGGTTAGGGAAGGGATTATGGAAGAAGGGGAGTCCCTGTACTCTCCGGCTAACATTATGCTGATGCATCACGTAACGGCCGCATTACGGGCGCATGTGTTGTTTACTCGCGATGTGGACTACATCGTTAAAGATGGTGAAGTTATCATCGTTGATGAACACACGGGCCGTACCATGCAAGGACGCCGCTGGTCTGATGGTCTTCATCAGGCGGTGGAAGCGAAAGAGCACGTGACGATTCAGAATGAAAACCAGACGCTGGCTTCCATTACTTTCCAGAATTATTTCCGACTGTATGAAAAACTGGCAGGGATGACCGGTACGGCGGACACGGAAGCATTTGAGTTTAGCTCTATTTATAAGCTAGATACGATTGTTGTGCCGACCAACCGTCCAATGATTCGTAAAGACCTCCCCGATCTGGTCTATATGACAGAGCAAGAAAAGATTGATGCCATTATCGAAGACATCAAAGACCGCACCCAAAAAGGCCAGCCGGTCTTGGTTGGTACGATCTCTATTGAAAAATCAGAGGTTGTTTCTCATGCATTGGAAAAAGCGGGCATCAAGCATAATGTTTTGAACGCCAAATTCCATGCTATGGAAGCGGACATTGTTGCACAGGCTGGTCAAACGGGAGCGGTAACCATCGCGACCAACATGGCCGGTCGTGGTACGGATATCGTGTTAGGCGGGAGCTGGCAGGCGGAAGTAGCACATCTGGATGCGCCTGATGAAGATCAAATCGCCGCGATCAAGGCGGCATGGCAAGAACGCCATGATGCCGTGCTGGCCGCCGGTGGTCTGCACATTATTGGTACGGAGCGTCACGAATCTCGTCGTATTGATAACCAGCTACGTGGTCGTTCTGGTCGTCAGGGCGATGCCGGTTCTTCCCGATTCTACCTGTCAATGGAAGATGCGCTGATGCGTATTTTTGCTTCTGATCGGGTGTCTAATATGATGCGCAAGCTGGGTATGAAACCGGGCGAGGCGATTGAGCATCCATGGGTGACAAAAGCGATTGCTAACGCTCAGCGGAAGGTGGAAAGCCGTAACTTTGATATCCGTAAGCAACTGCTGGAATATGACGATGTTGCTAACGATCAACGTCGTGCTATTTATACCCAACGTAATGAATTGTTGGATGTTTCCGATATCAGTGAAACGATTAATAGTATTCGGGAAGATGTATTCAAGGTTACCATCGATAGCTATATTCCACCGGAATCTCTGGAAGAAATGTGGGATACAGAAGGGCTGGAACAGCGTCTGAAAAATGACTTTGATCTGGATATGCCGATTAAAGCGTGGCTGGATAAAGAGCCAGAGCTTCATGAAGAGACGTTGCGAGAACGTATTTTCCAACAAGCGATTGAAGTGTATCAGCGTAAAGAAGAGATTGTCGGCGTAGAAGTGATGCGCAACTTTGAGAAAGGTGTGATGTTGCAAACGCTGGATTCTCTGTGGAAAGAGCATTTGGCGGCCATGGACTATTTACGGCAAGGCATCCATCTGCGAGGCTATGCTCAGAAGGATCCTAAGCAGGAATATAAGCGTGAGTCATTCTCAATGTTTGCTGCGATGCTGGAATCGCTGAAGTATGAAGTGATTAGTACGCTGAGCAAAGTTCAGGTACGTATGCCAGAAGAGATTGAAGCGCTAGAGCAGCAGCGCCGTGAAGAGGCCGAACGTCTGGCTCGCCAGCAGCAATTGAGCCATCAGGAAGAGACGAACCTGAATACGGGAATGCCTGTCCACGCCGATCGTAAAATAGGTCGTAACGATCCATGTCCGTGCGGTTCTGGTAAAAAGTATAAGCAATGCCACGGTCGTTTACAGTAATTACGAATACGTTGAATTGAATCATAATGAAAAGGCGGTCATTGGCCGCCTTTTGCTTGATAGGAATGATCATGGTGCAGAGACAGTTATCGGTTGCGGTGGGGATTATTCGCAACGCTGAACAACAGTTTTTTATCGCTCGTCGCCCTGGTGGCGTTCACATGGCTGGTATGTGGGAATTTCCTGGCGGCAAAGTTGAGCCCGGTGAGACACCGGAGGAAGCATTGGCGCGGGAGTTGCGCGAAGAGACTGGGATTGAAGTTCAGAGCGCAACGTTTCTGGATAAAAAAACATTCTCTACAACAGAACGAGTGATTACGTTGCACTTTTTTCTTGTAGAACAGTGGCAGGGTGAGCCCTATGGACGTGAGGGGCAGGCCTCACGTTGGTTGACGGTCAATGAACTGGAAGAGGATGAATTTCCGCCAGCGAATGCAGAAATGATCCGTTGGCTAAAAGCTAATTAACCGATTGGGTTATGGGTTCCACTCCATTGACCTTGCCAAATTCAGATACCGTTTTATACCCGTCATACTTCAAGCTGCTTGTGCGTTGGCTGCTCTCGTTACTCGGCTCATCCATGAGCCTCGCCCCGTTGGGGCCGCTGCAAGCAGCGTTCAAATCTGCTCCCAGCAGATTTGTCACCCGAATCACTTACCTGAGTAAGCTCCTGGGGATTAATGAGCTTCATAAATGAAGCTCACCCTGCGGGCCAGCGCTAGCGCTGTTTAAATCGGTTAAAACCGATTTGTCGTGCGGTTGCCGCCTTCACGCAACTTGAATTATTTTGGGTATATATGCGGTATCTGAATTCTAGAACGATCTGACCGTGCCGTTTAGTGCTGTTGGTTATCGCTCCAACCTTCACTATCTGAAACGATATCGTCGCTAGGGATACGTTTCTCTTCGTCAGCCCATTCCCCTAAATCAATAAGCTGACAACGCTTACTGCAAAAAGGGCGATAAGTGCTTTGCGTATTCCACACTACCAGTTTTTTACATGTAGGACATTGTACGGTTGTAATCTCATTATCCATTTGGGTTCTCCTGACAAATTCCCTTGTACGGCATTGATGTTAATCCTGATAATTTTTCTAGGGTCGTGTTGCGTTAGCAGCAGGCCAAATCGAATGTTAGGCGAGCAGGAATTTGACCGTTCTCGCTGTCTAAAGAGAGAAAACGTATCGCATAACGCGTTTTATGTCCGGATATTTGCGGATATAGCTGGAGCCCTAATTCGACACGCAAACGCAGCAGGTCAGCATCGGATGCATTATCCTGAAAGAACCCATTTAGGCTAATCTGTGGGCGAAAAGTACCAGAGTGACGAATGAGTTCTAACACCATATCCAGCGATTTTTTCAACGGCGATAATGATGTGAGCCAATTGGATACCACGTGTTCACGCTGTTCCTGCGGCTGGTGCAGCCAGATATGCAGCGTTGGTAAATCGAAGCTACAGCAGCCTCCAGGAATATTCAGCCGTTGGCGAACCATACTCACCAGACGGTCTTCTCGCAGAATTTGTCCCATCCGAGGGGCAGCCATGAGTACGGAGGACTGATCTTTTAACTGACGTCGTAACGTGTGAATGCGCTCCATATCAACGCCGGGCACATCGCTCCACTGTAGTAACTTCTGCTGCTGACGCTCCAGCTCTTTTAGTAGCTCTGTACGGACATCGCCTCGTTCTAATACATCCAGCAAATCTGAAATAGAGCGAAAGAATGTCAGAGCGTTTCCCATGTCAGTCAAGGCAGAGTTTTGATGCAACTGTTGTAGTAACGACTCGATGCGTAGCCAGGTACGTGTTTTTTCGTTTAAAGGATATTCAAACAAAATGGTTGAGGACGCGTCACTCATTCTCAGTAATCCTGTCAGCATCAGAGGCAGCTAGCTTGAGGTAAAGGCGATGCAGTTCGGCAACGCGTGAAGCTAGCTGTGTCTGATTGCCATTGTTATCAATAATATCGTTGGCGTAGGCCAGACGTTGCTCTCGAGTCGCCTGTGCTGCCAATATGTTTTCTGCCTGTTCCCGGCTCGTTCCATCTCGGGCCAGCGTGCGTTCAAGCTGTATATTCCGACTGACATCAACGACCAGAACACGTTGAGCTTTTTGCTGCAAGCCGTTCTCTACCAATAATGGTACCACCCAGAGCAGATAAGGCCCGTCCGCTGTCTGGAACTGTCGCAGCGTTTCTGCATGAATCAATGGATGCAGCAGATTATTTAACCACCGTTTTTCTTCAGGCGAAGAAAATATTTTCTGGCGTAATGCTGAACGATTGAGAGAGCCATCAGCATTGAGAATATTGTCACCAAATCGATATGTGATCGCCTGTAACGCTGGGGTATCAGGTTCAACGACCTGACGAGCAATGACATCCGCATCAATGATGGGGACCCCTAATTTTGTGAACTCATTGGCAACAGTGCTTTTCCCGCTGCCGATACCACCGGTCAGAGCGACGATATATGTCATGATACCGATTATGAAGGTCCTGAGAAAATGTATGGGTAAATTTTATCGATTCTATCCCAAATAAAGGTAAATTCGCAGTCTTGCCGAAGGATTATTAGTGCGTATGATAACGTCACTGGGAATGGCATTAATGATTCAGTATATAACTGAATGAAGACTTTTTTGCCCGCTGTCGCCACTAACCAGGAATCCAACCTCCATGCGTATCGAAGAAGACTTAAAGTTAGGCTTTAAAGATGTCCTCATCCGCCCTAAACGTTCTACCCTGAAAAGTCGTTCTGAGGTTGAATTGGAACGTCAATTCACCTTTCTTCATGCGGGGGAAGCGTGGTCCGGGGTGCCAATTATCGCTGCCAATATGGATACTGTGGGAACATTCCGCATGGCTGAGATCTTGGCGACGTTTGATGTATTGACTGCGGTTCATAAACATTACTCTGTCGAGCAATGGGCTCAGTTTGTGCAACGTTCTTCATCGGCCGTATTGCGCCATGTCATGGTGTCCACGGGAACCTCTGAAGCCGATTTCACCAAGCTGAAGCAAATTATTGCGTTATCTACAGAGCTAAAGTTCGTTTGTATTGATGTCGCAAATGGTTATTCCGAACATTTTGTCACTTTCTTGCAAAAAGCACGTGATGCTTTTCCAGATAAAGTGATTTGTGCTGGTAATGTCGTGACCGGGGAAATGGTTGAAGAACTCATTCTTTCTGGTGCAGATATTGTGAAAGTGGGGATTGGGCCCGGTTCCGTTTGTACTACCCGTGTTAAAACCGGTGTCGGTTATCCGCAACTGTCTGCCGTTATTGAATGTGCTGATGCCGCTCATGGTTTGGGAGGGCAGATTGTCAGCGACGGTGGTTGCTCCGTACCGGGCGATATTGCTAAGGCATTTGGCGGCGGTGCTGATTTCGTCATGTTAGGTGGAATGTTGGCGGGACATGATGAATGTGAGGGAACTGTCGTTGAAGAGAATGGCGAAAAGATGATGTTGTTTTATGGTATGAGTTCGGCTTCCGCAATGGAAAGACATGTCGGTGGTGTTGCTGAATACCGTGCAGCAGAAGGAAAAACCGTTAAGCTACCGCTTCGTGGCCCGGTAGAGAATACGGTCCGCGATATTATGGGTGGACTACGCTCAGCCTGTACGTATGTCGGTGCTTCTCGGTTGAAAGAACTGACCAAACGTACGACGTTTATCCGTGTTGCTGAACAGGAAAACCGAGTTTTCAACGGATAGAAAATATCTGTCGCATCCATCAATATTCATTCTGTTATGTTGGCTGGGTTAACCACCAGCCAACACATTTCCTAGTTGAAATATGGGCAGGTACATCCCTACCACAATTGCCCCAACCATTCCTCCGACGATCATCATCAGTAACGGCTCCAGTGTTTGCGTGAGATTTTCGGCTTCTTGCTCTGTTTTTCTCTCGTACCACTGTGCCAACTGAGCAAATAATGTATCCAAGGCTCCTGTTTCTTCACCCACGCGGATAAGCTGTTGGCTTGGGGCTGGAAACATTCTGACAAAAGGCTGTATTGCCTGATGCAGGGTGATGCCCTGATGAATTTGTTCCTGTATTTGTTGTATGGCCGATCGATAAAGTGGATGGTGAATCGTCGCGGCTGCATCCAGACCTGCCGGTAAGGTGAGCCCAGCATATTGTGTCATCGCGAGGATATTGAAGATCTGATTCAGGTATTTACCTCGGATCAACCCTGAAATAACGGGGATCTTAAGTAAAAAAGCCTGTTCTCTTTCTTGCCACATCAGTCTGTTGCGCCGCAGACTGGCATAGATCATCAATGATGTTATAAGCAAGAGTGAGGTTGGGAAACCATAATCGGCAACGCTGTCTGCCAGTTGAATAAGCCGCTGAGTAAACCAAGGGAGTGGCGTATCAAATGAGGCGTATAGGCTGGCAAATTCGGGCAACACCAGTGTCAGCATTAGCGTACTGACCAGCAAGGCCACGCTCAATACAAAACAAGGATAGCGGAGTGCTTTAATGACTTTGCGTTGTAGGTAGCTCTGTTTTTCCTGTTGACGCGATAGTTGTAGGCAACATTCATCGAGTTTTCCGGTAAGTTCTCCGACAGCAATCAAGGATCGGTAGACAACAGGGAAGATGTGTGGATATTCGGCCAGCGTTTCCGAGAATGCTTTCCCTTGTGAGAGTTGCACCGCGATTTCTTTGAGAATACAGCGCCAGCCTGGGCGTTCATGTTGTTCTGAGAGTAATTTGAGTGCATCTAATAAGGGGAGACCCGCCTGTAATAGTGTCGCCAATTGTTTGACCACTTCGCCGAGTTGCTCATTTTTCCAATAGCGTGGTGATAAGTACTGCCCCACTTTGAGGGATAAAGGTTGATACCCTTGTGCAATGAGGTCGGTATAGGCTTGATGGCGATGTTGACGCATCATTTCCCCTTTAATTAACTCGCCCTCCTGTGTGATTGCCTGCCAGTAATATAAACGGACCGGTTTCATTATTTGTCCACCTTAGCCGGAATGATGTTGCCCACAACACGATACAACTCGGCGATTGATGTTGTTCCCTCATTAACCAGTGATAACCCCGCTGAAAATAGCGTAGGGAAATCGGCGTGACGTGATAAGGAAGCGAGCTGGCGTTCATCGACGTTATTGACCAGCGCCTGCTGGAATTCGTGGGTGATGATCAGCAATTCATGTATGGCAATACGGCCATAATAGCCGGAAAAACAATGGCTACATCCCTGAGCCTGCCAGTGATTGAGTGGACCTCGCCATATTTCATCGGGGAAATGGTCTAGTGGTTCACTTTGGGTTTTACAGTGCGGACATAGGCGACGGACTAGCCGTTGTGCAATAACCAGTTTTAAGGCTGAGGCAAGCAGATAACCGGGAATGCCGAGGTGGGTTAATCGGCTTAGTGTTTCTATGGCTGAGTTGGTATGCAATGTAGACATTACCAGATGCCCTGTCTGTGCGGCTTTTACCGCAATTTCTGCGGTTTCAGCATCACGGATTTCGCCAATCATGATGACATCTGGATCCTGACGCAGTAGGGCGCGTAGTATCCGACTGAAATCGAGGTCGGCTTTTGGGTTGATTGCCGTCTGGTTTATACCGGATAGCGGGATTTCAATAGGATCTTCAACGCTGCAAATATTGCGACTGACATCATTAAGCCACTTGATGGCGCTGTAGAGCGTCACTGTCTTTCCACTTCCCGTCGGACCCGTGACCAAAATCATGCCCTGCGGGGAGCGAAGGGTATCGATAAACTGAGCCAGCGCATTTTCTGACATCCCCAGCGTATCCAGCCCCCATTCCTGTTGATAGGTCTGTAAAATCCGCAGCACGACTTTTTCTCCGTGTTGAACTGGAAGTGTGGCAATGCGTAATGAATAGCTCTGTTTGTCGAGTACCAGAGTGAATTGTCCATCCTGAGGTAAACGGCGCTCAGCGATGTTGAGTTTGCCCATGATTTTTAATCGGGCGGTAAGTCGTATGGTCAATTCTGCAGGTGGTGCGGATATTTCTTGTAGTACTCCATCAATACGGAGTCGGATACGATAATTCGTCGATAACGGTTCAAAGTGAATATCAGAGGCTCTGCGTTGAATAGCCATTCGCAATGTCTGATTAATAAACTGGATAACGGGGGAATCATCGTCATTAGCCGCATTATCCGATTGTGTAGGATAAACCGCTGTCGGTTCTTCAATCATTTTTGTGGGATTAAGCCGCTGTTCCAGTTTTGCTTGTGGCCATTGTTCAATTAAGATTCTGCGATTACTGGCGAAACGCAGCGCGGTGATCATCTCTGCTGACGGAGAAACACTGACTGCAACAGAAAGTGTTTGTTCATCCAGTGCAAGTAACAAGGCGCGGTAACGCTGACACAGCAACTGCAATTCGCTGATTAAATGGTCGGAGTTTGCCATCATCACCCTGCCGTATTATCAAAGCGGAAAACGTCCTGACAGGCGGATTGCAAGCTTTCAGCCTGACTGTCTGTGGCGCAGTTTTTTGTCCAGCGAGAGGTACTGGTGGTGGTATCCCAAATAGGGGTAAGTATGACATTCAACCCTTGCAAGGTTGATTGCCCGGTCAGGGTGATAACACCTTGATTCACTGTCACCGCACTGACATACCGTGAAGTTCTGGTGCCGGGTATCCCCTGATTACCTGAATTACAGGTAGAGAACGCACCATTTTCCAGGCCGCATAAATCGATAGCGGTTTTATAGGACACCATGTTTTGCAGCATATCGGTCATCGCCGCTTTTTGCAGATAGCCTTGATAGGCTGGCACGCCAATCGCGCTGAGTATGGCGATGATAGCAATGACAACCATCAATTCGACTAACGTAAATCCCTGTTGTTGAACCATTTCCCATTTCCCTGTTGTTGTTTGTATCAGGAGGATAGGGGGTTAACGCAGGACCGGCGATAGCGTTAAGGCTGAACGGGAACGAGTGATGAAAAAGATTTTTACGTTTGCCATTTGTTCTCAAATTTTCGCGATTGGCTACGCAATTTTTTAGTTGAAAGGGGGGAGGTTAGAACCCGGCAACCGGATGGATGCCGGATAAGAGGAGCTTAAAGGAAACGCATGGAGAGATCTAATGCCCGGATGTGCTTGGTTAATGCACCCACAGAAATGTAATCCACGCCGGTCTCTGCGTAATGACGTAATGTTTCAAGGGTGACATTCCCCGATATTTCCAGCAGTGCGAGCCCCTTGGCGAGTAAGATCGCTTCGCGTATCTTTTCCAGGCTGAAATTATCTAACATAACAATATCTGCTCCGGCATCTAACGCTTGTTGTAGCTCGTCAAGCGACTCGACTTCTACTTCAACGGGGACGTTGCTACGCAGCTGTTGTGCTTTTTCTACCGCCAGCCTGATAGAACCGGCGGCAATAATATGGTTTTCTTTGATCAAAAACGCATCTGCTAGCCCCAAACGATGATTGTCGCCCCCTCCGCATGAAACCGCGTATTTTAGCGCGGTACGCAAGCCCGGTATGGTTTTTCTGGTATCAAGCAAACGAGTTTGAGTACCTTTTAAACACGATACGTAGTGGCTTACTTCCGTTGCAACCCCGGATAGTGTTTGCAAAAAATTTAGCGCGGTACGTTCACCGGTCAGCAGTTGTTTTGCTGTCCCCGTTATTTCACATAGCAGTTGATCAGGTTTGATAGCATCGCCATCGGCGACATGCCAGGTAATTATGGCGGTGTTACCCAATTGGAAAAAGACTTCTTCCAGCCAGCGTTTGCCACAAAAAACGCCAGCCTCGCGCGTGATAATGCGAGCGTGCGCTTGCGCTTCATCGGGAAGAAGATGAGCGGTGATATCCTGATTGGCATCAACGATGCCGCCGAGATCTTCACACAAAGCCAGCGTGACGCTGGTGGGAATATCATGCTCAATACGTGCGAATAGCTCTGTTTGGCGTTGTTCCTGACTGTAACGGCGTGTTGGCATTACAAGGCTCCGGGAAAGAGGGCGAGGAGATATGCTACCTTGTTTATATACAGACATCCAGTCTGGATAGTCTTTATAAATCATATGATTACATTTATTTGATGATGCTGTGTGCAACGGGGCTCGTTCTGTATCTTATAGGCCTAACATGCCAAAATCTTTTTGTATCCAACTGGTTAGATATGGTGTTGGGAAACATGCTACCCTGTAGACGAGCGAATTGAAGTTAACCCACCTTACCTTATCTTTAGCCCGGCACGATACAATGCGAGGTTACCGCCGATGTTTTTGGAAAATGGCTGGTTATCTGAGATAAAGCATATACCTTCACCCCATTTTGACCTTCGCCCAGAAGATGAAGCGCCTTCGTTGTTGGTGATCCACAATATCAGTCTGCCACCCGGTGAATTTGGCGGGCCTTATATTGATCAGTTATTTACGGCCTCGCTCGATCCTGCTGCCCACCCTTATTTTTCTGATATCAGTCATTTACGTGTTTCTGCGCATTGCCTGATTCGCCGCGATGGGGAAATCATTCAATATGTTTCCTTTGACCAGCGGGCATGGCATGCCGGGGTTTCTTGTTTCGAGGGGCGTGAACGGTGTAATGATTTCTCAATTGGTATCGAGTTGGAAGGAACCGATACGCAACCTTTTACGGCAGAACAATACCACCAACTTGCTGCGTTGACCCAGATGTTGCTTGATGTTTACCCCATTACGCTGTCAAGAATTACCGGACATAGTCATATTGCACCAGGGCGTAAAACCGACCCCGGACCGGCTTTTGATTGGAACCAATATCATCGCCTGATTCAGGAAGGCTGGAGCGAGAACAAAGGGAGTATAAAACGATGACCTTATTTACATTGTTGTTGGTATTGGCATGGGAACGATTATTTAAACAAGGTGAACATTGGCAGGTCGACCACCGCCTTGAAGTGGTGTTTCGCCATTTACCCTCTCCTTCTCTATTTCAAACCTTGTTTCTGACGTTTTGTTGCATGGCGATCGTGTTCGTTTTGCTTTGGCTGTCGAGCGGTCTGCTATTTGGTCTTATTCTGCTCCTACTGTGGATCGCGTTAAGTTTGATGTGCATCGGCGCAGGGGAAGTTCGCCAGCATTATCGTCGTTACCTTCAGTCAGCGCAGCGTAATGAAAAGGATGCTAGCCAGGAATTAGCGGCTGAACTGGCTTTGATTCATGGTTTACCGGTAGGAACGGGGGAAAGTGAGCGCCTGAGGGAGTTACAGAACGCGTTATTATGGGTTAATTTTCGATTTTATCTGGCACCGTTATTTTGGTTTGCCGTCGCGGGGCCTTATGGTCCGGTAGCATTAGCGGGTTATGCGTTTTTACGAGCCAGACAGACGTGGCTGGCACGTCACCATACGCCGCTGGCGCGCGCGCAGTCTGGTGTTGATTCGCTGCTGCATTGGCTCGATTGGATTCCAGTACGTCTGGCTGGTGTGGCTTATGCTTTATTAGGACACGGCGAAAAGGCGCTGCCAGCCTGGTTTTCTTCGCTGTGCGATACCCGTAATTCCCAATATTGGGTGCTAACGCAATTGGCGCAATTTTCTTTGGCGAGAGAGCCTCACATTGATCCGGTAGAAACGCCGAAAGCAGCGGTGACATTAGCGAAGAAAGTGACGCTGGTGCTGGTCGTGGTGGTTGCCATTCTGACGATCTACGGCACGTTGGTATAGTCTTCTTATCCAACCTACGATAATGAAAAATGGCCGATATTCTCGGCCATTACTGGTGTTATCCGACTAAATGTTAGTGGCTTAGCCGCTTCCGTTTGAAGAAATAGCCAATGCCCAAAATGACCAACCAGACTGGAATTAATAAAACGGAAATTTGGATTCCAGGCGTCATATACATGATGACCAGAATGCCTGCCAAAAAGAGCAGGCAGAGGTAGTTACCTAACGGATAAATCAATGCTTTAAACTGGGTCACCGCCCCTTCTTTATCTTTCTGTTCCCGGAATTTCAGGTGCGCCAGGCTAATCATGGCCCAGTTGATGACCAGCGCAGAAACAACCAGCGACATCAGTAATTCGAATGCCTTACCCGGAATCAAATAGTTAATCAGCACACATAGCGCGGTAGCTAACGCCGATACGCCGATTGCCACGACAGGTACGCCACGGCGATCAACGGTTTGCAATACTTTTGGGCCATTTCCCTGCTTTGCTAAACCAAACAGCATACGGCTATTGCAATAAACGCAACTGTTATAAACCGATAGGGCTGCGGTCAGTACCACGATGTTTAAGACTGTCGCAACTGCATTACTGTTCAGTTCGTGGAAGATTAAGACGAACGGGCTACCCCCTTCGACCACTTTCCCCCACGGATAGAGTGATAACAGGATAGCAAGTGAACCGATGTAGAAAATCAGGATACGATAGATGACCTGATTGGTGGCGCGTGGAATGCTTTTCTCCGGTTCGTCTGCTTCAGCCGCGGTAATCCCAACCAGTTCCAGCCCGCCAAATGAGAACATGATCACGGCCATTGCCATGACTAACCCGGAAACCCCGTTCGGGAAAAATCCACCCTGAGCCCAGAGGTTGGTCACGGTCGCTTCTGGCCCGCCGGTGCCGCTAAGCAGCAGCCAACCGCCAAAGACGATCATACCAATAATGGCGGCAACCTTGATGATGGCAAACCAGAACTCCATCTCGCCGTAAACTTTAACGTTCGCCAGGTTAATCGCATTAATCAGTAGAAAGAAGACGGCAGCCGAAACCCAAGTTGGAATGTCAGGCCACCAGTACTGCACGTAAATGCCGACGGCGCTCAGTTCGGCCATCGCGACCAGAACATACAGCACCCAATAGTTCCAGCCCGAGGCAAAACCCGCAAAATTACCCCAATATTTATACGCGAAATGGCTAAAGGAACCTGCTACTGGCTCTTCTACCACCATTTCGCCAAGTTGGCGCATGATCAGAAAAGCAATCAATCCACCAATTGCATAGCCTAATAGTACTGACGGTCCAGCCATCTTGATGGTTTGAGCGATACCGAGAAACAGCCCGGTACCTACCGCACCACCCAAGGCAATCAACTGGATATGACGGTTTTTTAATCCACGCTTTAGCGTGCCGTCTTTTTGTTGATTATCCATCCAATATCATCCTCTGCCATTGTGAGCCAATAAACACTGGCGAAAAGCGCCGCTGTATTAACTCTTTTACGTTTATGTAATTTTATTTTTACGGTGACGAGAAATCTAATATTATGATGCCTCTACCGTTTGTCAGAGAATAGTGATAAGCGAGGAAGATTGCACTGATTTATTGATTATCAATAGATAAAAAGTACAGCGTATGGATGCCTGTTATATTTCAAGTTACAACGCCATGCGTTGTCATTGATTCTCTAGCCTATCCGTAAGTTGATCGTATCCCTTCTGTTAGCCTTAGTTAAAAATGTCTGTAAATATCTGGTAGAAGCTCACTTCGTTTTTATATTTTTGAATTAAAATTCATTTATTTTAACTTTATATGCATTTTTTGACGAATTAAACGGTTCAGCAATGCCTGTCTTACGTTTCAAAAAAGTTAAAATATAAAGTGATAGGATAAAGAGGCATAACTCAGGTGGGCTATCACTTTGCCTCATATTTCTTGTGCGTTTGTTAAAATCTGGTTGGATTGGTGATTTTGCTCAACGTCCTTATGGACAGAAGGTGAATACTTTGTTACTTTAGCGTCACGTTTTTGAAATTGGTATTACCAATTGACTCCGCGCCATTCGCAGAGAAGAATCCACCATGGCATATAGCAAGATCCGTCAGCCGAAGCTGTCAGATGTGATTGAGCAGCAACTGGAGTTTCTGATTCTTGAAGGAACCTTGCGCCCTGGCGAGAAGCTCCCCCCTGAGCGTGAACTGGCAAAGCAGTTCGATGTTTCCCGCCCTTCTCTGAGAGAAGCTATTCAACGACTGGAGGCCAAAGGTCTCCTCTTGCGCCGTCAGGGTGGTGGTACCTTCGTTCAAGCCAACCTTTGGCAAAGCGTCAGCGATCCGCTGGCGGAATTACTGAGCACACATCCTGAATCACAGTTCGATCTTCTGGAAACCCGCCATGCGCTGGAAGGCATCGCTGCATACTACGCTGCGTTGCGGGGGACTGAATCTGATCTGGCGCGTATCCGGGATTGTCACGCTGTCATTGAACAGGCACGAGAAGCGGGCGATCTGGATGCAGAGTCGGAAGCCGTTATGCAGTATCAGATTGCGGTAACAGAAGCCACGCATAATGTGGTTTTGTTGCATTTGTTGCGCTGTATGGGGCCAATGCTTGAACAAAACGTGAGACAGAATTTTGAATTGCTGTATCTGAGCCGCGAAGTGTTGGCGCAGGTGAGCATTCATCGCGCCAGCATTTTTGAGGCGATTGTTGCCCGTGAGCCGGAGAAGGCGCGCGAAGCATCACACCGTCATCTGGCGTTTATTGAGGAAGTATTGCTGGATCTTAACCGGGAACATAGTCGGCGTGAAAGATCATTACGTCGACTCCAGCAACGCAAGGATTGAGCGTCCTTTTGTACTTCGGGGCTCTGAATGCGGTAATGACGACGATGAGCCTGTCTTCATGCATTTTGCTAATGAGATGGCCGAATGCAAGAAGACAGGCTCCAACAAACTAACTTATTAGAGAAGATAAGGAATAACCATGTCAGATCGTTTAAATAATGACGTGGATCCGATCGAAACCCGCGACTGGCTGCAGGCGATCGAATCGGTCATCCGTGAAGAGGGTGTTGAACGCGCCCAGTATCTGATTGATCAGGTTCTGAGTGAAGCGCGTAAAGGTGGAGTAAGCGTTGCCGCTGGTAGCGCAGCTCGCCAATACATCAACACCATCGCAGTGGAAGATGAGCCGGATTATCCGGGGAATCTGGATCTGGAAAGTCGGATTCGTACCGCGATCCGTTGGAATGCGGTGATGACGGTGCTGCGTGCTTCGAAAAAAGATCTGGATCTGGGTGGCCATATGGCGTCTTTCCAGTCTTCCGCAACGTTTTATGAAGTGTGCTTTAACCACTTCTTCCGTGCGCGCAATGCACAGGACGGTGGCGATCTGGTTTACTTCCAGGGCCATATCTCTCCGGGCATCTATGCCCGTGCTTTCCTTGAAGGTCGCCTGACTGAAGATCAGATGAATAACTTCCGTCAGGAAGTTCACGGCAATGGCCTGTCTTCTTACCCGCACCCGAAATTGATGCCGACTTTCTGGCAGTTCCCAACCGTGTCAATGGGATTGGGACCAATTGGTGCAATCTATCAAGCTAAGTTCCTGAAATACCTGGAACACCGTGGTTTGAAAGATACGTCTAAACAAACCGTTTATGCTTTCCTGGGCGACGGTGAGATGGACGAACCAGAATCTAAAGGTGCGATCACCATCGCGACCCGTGAAAAACTGGACAACCTGGTATTCGTTATCAACTGTAACCTGCAACGTCTGGATGGCCCGGTAACCGGTAATGGCAAGATCATTAACGAACTGGAAGGTATCTTCAGCGGTGCTGGCTGGGATGTGATCAAGGTTATCTGGGGTGGCCGTTGGGACGAACTGCTGCGTAAAGATACCAGCGGTAAACTGATCCAACTGATGCAAGAAACGGTTGATGGTGATTACCAGACGTTCAAATCCAAGAACGGTGCCTATGTGCGTGAGCACTTCTTCGGGAAATATCCGGAAACCGCAGCACTGGTGAAAGACTGGACCGACGATCAGATTTGGTCATTGAACCGTGGTGGTCACGATCCGAAGAAAGTCTACGCCGCATTGAAAAAAGCGCAGGATACCAAAGGTAAACCAACGGTTATTCTGGCGCATACCATTAAAGGTTATGGTATGGGCGACGCTGCTGAAGGTAAAAACATTGCTCACCAGGTTAAGAAAATTAACATGGAAGGCGTGCGTTACTTCCGCGATCGTTTCAACGTGCCGGTCAGCGATGACAACATCGAAAAACTGCCGTACATCACGTTTGACAAAGACTCAGCAGAATACAAATACCTGCACGAGCGTCGTCAGGCTCTGGAAGGTTACCTGCCAAGCCGTCAGCCGAAATTCAGCGAAAAACTGGAATTACCGACGCTGGAAGATTTCAGTACACTGCTGGAAGAGCAGAACAAAGAAATTTCTACGACTATCGCCTTTGTTCGCGCACTGAACGTGATGTTGAAGAACAAATCGATCAAAGATCGTCTGGTTCCGATTATTGCCGATGAAGCGCGTACCTTTGGTATGGAAGGTCTGTTCCGTCAGATTGGTATTTACAGCCCGAACGGTCAGCAGTACACCCCGCAGGACCGCGAACAGGTTGCTTACTATAAAGAAGACGAAAAAGGTCAGATCCTGCAAGAAGGGATCAACGAACTGGGCGCTGGATCTTCATGGCTGGCGGCGGCAACGTCTTACAGCACCAACGATCTGCCAATGATCCCGTTCTACATCTACTACTCCATGTTCGGTTTCCAACGTATCGGCGACCTGTGCTGGGCGGCAGGTGACCAACAGGCGCGTGGCTTCCTGATCGGTGGTACTTCCGGTCGTACTACGCTGAACGGCGAAGGTTTGCAGCACGAAGATGGTCACAGCCACATTCAGTCTCTGACTATCCCGAACTGTATCTCCTACGATCCGGCATTTGCCTACGAAGTTGCAGTGATCATGCATGACGGTCTGCACCGTATGTACGGCGAAGCGCAGGAAAACATCTACTATTACATCACCACGCTGAACGAAAACTACCACATGCCAGCGATGCCGCAAGGTGCGGAAGACGGTATCCGTAAGGGTATCTATAAGCTGGAAACGGTTGAAGGCAGCAAAGGTAAAGTGCAGTTGCTGGGCTCCGGTTCTATTCTGCGTCACGTCCGTGATGCGGCTCAGATTCTGGCGAAAGACTATGGCATCGGTTCTGATGTGTTCAGCGTGACTTCCTTCACTGAATTGGCTCGTGATGGTCAGGATTGTGAACGTTGGAACATGCTGCATCCGACCGAAGCGCCTCGCGTACCTTATGTGGCTCAGGTGCTGAGTGATGCGCCAGCGGTTGCATCTACCGACTATATGAAGCTGTTTGCTGAGCAAATCCGTAACTTCATCCCAGCCAGCGATTATCGCGTATTGGGTACGGATGGTTTCGGACGTTCTGACAGCCGTGAGAACCTGCGTCACCACTTTGAAGTGGATGCGTCTTACGTGGTGGTTGCGGCTCTGGGTGAACTGGCTAAACGCGGTGAAATCGATAAGAAAGTGGTTGCAGATGCCATCACTAAATTCAACATCGATGCAGATAAAGTTAACCCGCGTCTGGCATAAGAGGTAAAGATTACATGGCTATCGAAATCAACGTACCGGACATCGGTGCAGATGAAGTTGAAGTCACCGAAGTGCTGGTGAAGGTGGGCGACACCGTTGAAGCGGAACAGTCGCTGATCACGGTTGAAGGTGATAAGGCTTCTATGGAAGTCCCTTCTCCGCAGGCCGGTGTTATTAAAGAGATTAAAGTCTCTGTCGGTGACAAAGTTGAAACTGGCAAACTGATCATGATTTTCGATTCCGCCGACGGTGCAGCTGACGCTGCACCTGCCAAGGCAGAAGCGAAACAAGAAGCCGCCCCGACTGCTGCACCAGCGGCGTCGGCAGCGAAAGACGTCAACGTCCCAGATATCGGCGGTGACGAAGTCGAAGTGACCGAAGTGCTGGTTAAAGTGGGCGACACCGTTGCGGCTGAACAATCTCTGATCACCGTAGAAGGCGACAAAGCTTCTATGGAAGTACCAGCACCTTTCGCGGGTACGGTTAAAGAGATCAAGATCAACACTGGCGATAAAGTCTCTACTGGCTCGCTGATCATGGTATTCGAAGTGGCAGGCGCTGCACCTGCTGCCGCTCCGGCACAGGCCGCTGCTCCAGCAGCATCGGCAGCGGCCGCTGGCGCTAAAGACGTCAACGTCCCGGATATCGGCGGTGATGAAGTTGAAGTGACTGAAGTGATGGTGAAAGTCGGCGATAAAATTGCCGCTGAGCAATCACTGATCACCGTTGAGGGCGACAAGGCTTCGATGGAAGTCCCTGCGCCATTCGCGGGTACGGTTAAAGAAATCAAAATCAGCACTGGTGATAAAGTTTCTACCGGCTCACTGATCATGGTCTTCGAAGTTGAAGGCGCTGCTCCTGCTGCGGTCGCTCCGGCTGCCAAACAAGAAGCGGCTGCACCCGCTCCAGCGGCAAAACCTGCTGCTGCGCCGGCTGCGAAAGCAGAAGGTAAAGGCGAGTTCACTGAGAACGATGCTTACGTTCACGCGACGCCGGTTATCCGCCGTCTGGCACGTGAATTTGGCGTGAATCTGGCGAAGGTGAAGGGAACGGGTCGTAAAGGCCGTATCCTGCGCGAAGACGTTCAGGCTTACGTGAAAGATGCTGTGAAACGCGCTGAGTCTGCACCTGCTGCGGGCGCTAGCGGTGGTTCTCTGCCGGGACTGTTGCCATGGCCGAAAGTGGACTTCAGCAAGTTTGGTGAAGTGGAAGAAGTCGAGCTGGGCCGCATCCAGAAAATCTCTGGTGCTAACCTGAGCCGTAACTGGGTGGTCATTCCACATGTTACGCACTTCGACAAGACGGATATCACCGATCTGGAAGCGTTCCGTAAACAGCAAAATGCCGAAGCAGAAAAACGCAAACTGGACGTGAAGTTCACCCCGGTTGTTTTCATCATGAAAGCCGTTGCTGCCGCGCTTGAACAGATGCCACGTTTCAACAGTTCACTGTCTGAAGACGCTCAACGTCTGACACTGAAGAAATACATCAACATCGGTGTTGCGGTTGATACGCCGAATGGTCTGGTGGTTCCAGTGTTTAAAGATGTGAACAAGAAAGGCATCGTTGAACTGTCTCGCGAACTGACGGCCATCTCTAAGAAAGCCCGTGACGGTAAGCTGACCGCAGGCGAAATGCAGGGTGGATGTTTCACCATCTCCAGCATTGGTGGCTTGGGTACCACTCACTTCGCGCCGATTGTTAACGCGCCGGAAGTGGCTATCCTGGGTGTGTCCAAGTCTGCGATGGAACCGGTCTGGAATGGTAAAGAGTTTACGCCGCGTCTGATGATGCCGATCTCTCTGTCCTTCGACCATCGTGTTATTGACGGTGCTGATGGTGCGCGCTTTATTACTATCATCAACAACACGTTGTCCGACATTCGCCGTCTGGTGATGTAATCGAAAAGTCGGCCTGACGGCCGGCTTTTTTCTGATAAGCTGTTATTTGTTGCAGCTATTAGTGATAAAGGACAAATCGTTAGTCGCTTGTTGTTTCAAAATTGTTAACGATTTTGTAAACTACCGCGGCAAAGACACGTCCCGGTGGAAGAGGACGTTAATAAAAATGGCACCCCAAATCTGAAAGACGACGAGGGTGACGTCAGACCCGCCGGAAATTAATTAAGAGGTCATGATGAGTACTGAAATTAAAGCTCAGGTAGTGGTACTTGGTGGCGGCCCAGCAGGTTATTCTGCGGCATTCCGCGCTGCGGATTTAGGGTTGGAAACCGTACTGGTAGAGCGCTACGCCACGCTGGGTGGTGTGTGTCTGAACGTTGGCTGTATCCCTTCTAAAGCATTACTGCACGTTGCCAAAGTGATTGAAGAAGCCAAAGCATTGGCACAGCACGGTATCGTATTCGGTGAGCCGAAGACCGATATTGACAAAATCCGCCTGTGGAAAGAAAAGGTCATTAATCAGATGACTGGCGGTCTGGCGGGTATGGCGAAAGGTCGTAAGGTCAAGGTTGTTAACGGTTATGGCAAATTTACTGGTTCCAACACGCTGGTTGTTGACGGTGAAAACGGTAAAACGACGGTAACCTTTGATAATGCGATTATTGCGGCGGGTTCACGTCCGATCCAACTACCTTTTATCCCTCATGATGACCCACGCGTATGGGATTCTACGGATGCGCTGGAACTGAAAAGCGTTCCCGGACGTCTGTTGGTCATGGGCGGCGGTATCATCGGTTTGGAAATGGGGACCGTATACCACGCGCTGGGTTCACAGATTGATGTAGTGGAAATGTTCGATCAGGTCATTCCCGCTGCCGACAAAGATATCGTTAAAGTCTTTACCAAGCGTATCAGCAAGCAGTTTAATCTGATGCTGGAAACCAAAGTGACGGCGGTAGAAGCAAAAGAAGACGGCATCTACGTGACGATGGAAGGTAAAAAAGCGCCATCTGAACCACAACGTTATGATGCGGTACTGGTGGCGATTGGCCGTGTGCCTAACGGTAAACTGCTGGATGTGGGTCAGGCTGGTGTTGAGGTTGACGAACGCGGCTTTATTCACGTTGACAAACAAATGCGTACCAATGTGCCGCACATCTACGCTATCGGCGATATCGTCGGTCAGCCTATGCTGGCGCATAAAGGTGTGCACGAAGGCCACGTTGCGGCTGAAGTTATTTCTGGCAAAAAACACTATTTCGATCCAAAAGTGATCCCTTCCATTGCTTACACTGAACCTGAAGTGGCGTGGGTAGGGGTAACTGAGAAAGAAGCGAAAGAGAAAGGCATCAGCTACGAAACGGCGACCTTCCCATGGGCGGCGTCTGGCCGTGCAGTCGCTTCTGATTGTTCAGAAGGTATGACCAAGCTAATTTTCGATAAAGCGACGCATCGTGTACTCGGTGGTGCAATCGTTGGTACTAACGGTGGCGAACTGTTAGGCGAAATCGGTTTGGCGATTGAAATGGGCTGTGATGCGGAAGATATCGCGCTGACTATCCATGCTCACCCGACGCTGCATGAATCAGTGGGTCTGGCTGCCGAAGTCTACGAAGGTAGCATTACCGACTTGCCGAATCCGAAAGCGAAAAAGAAATAATTTCACCTTAACGGTGGGAATGAATTCTCTCTGAATCCGGTATCGCAAGGTACCGGATTTTTTTGTTCATATGAGAGGCCTCTTCTGAATTATTTAGGGTATGGAAACTAAAAGACGTTATGATATTTCGACCTAATGTGACGGTTTAGAACGAGGGAAGGTAATGGAACGCGATGCAAAATTGATTGTGCGGTTGCGTGAACGTTTTGCGTTGTCAGATAAATCTCCACTGTATGTTCGATTCGTTCAAACGGTGCAGCAGGCGTTACAGATGGGAGAAATCCAGCGTGGTGATTTCTTACCCAGCGAGCGGGAACTGAGCGAATGGTTAGGTATTTCACGCATTACGGTACGAAAGGCACTGTCTGAGCTGGAATCGTTGAAAATTGTGGTACGTACGCGCGGTTACGGCACCTATATTAACGATCAGATGGAATACCACCTTAAAGAGGCGCGTGGGTTTACCCAACAGGTTCAGCATCAGGGGAAAAAGCCAGGTACGGAATGGCTGGCTAAATGCGTGGTTGGCTGTAGTGAAAGCGTGGCCGAACGCCTTGAATTGCCGGTAGGCAGCGACGTTTTTCTACTGAAACGTATTCGCTATATTGATGATGCGCCACTCTCTGTTGCTGAGTCCTATGTGCCGCTTGATTTCATTCATGATGTTAATGACATCACCCTGTCGTTATATGCTTATTTTCGTAGCCAGAACCGCAATCCAATGCGCACACGGAGTTGGGTTTCGGCGAAAATAGCGGATCAATCCCTGCAAACCTCGTTGAAATTAAGTGAAGATGCAGCGGTGCTGGTCGTGAAACAACTCGCTTTTGATCAGAGCAATGTTCCCATTGAATACAGTATTAGCTACTGCCGTGCAGACTCATACGTGTTTGTATCAGAAGAATAAACGCCAGCGGTTTTTAAGTTTGCGGCTGGCGGGTCATCAATGGGTTGTTAATTTGAGGGCTGTGACTCCTCTCGACGCATGTCTTCCTGATATCAGCAAGGTGTGACGTCGCGCGTTTGCAGATATTGGCTGAGCTGCTGGCGAGAGGGGGCGCAGTCTCCGCCTCGGTGGCTAACAACAAAAGAGGCAACCGAATTGCCTAATGTGATTGCCCTGTCTAATGTCCAGCCGGATGCCAGACCGGCAAGTACCCCGCCAGCGTGGCTGTCGCCGGCACCGATGGTATCGACCACTCGAGCGTTGAATGGCGCAACCCAACCAGCCTGCTGTGCGGTACAGTAGTAAGCGCCTTCTTTATCCATTCGGACAATCACTGGGCAGTGATGGCGGCGATACCACTCTTTTGCCAGCCTATCCACATCCTGAGTATCAAGCTGCTCCTGTGTACCTGCATTGTCGGTTTTTAGCAGGTAAGCGGCCTCATCACGGTTCACAGAAACAATCGGATTTCTGGCAAGAATGCGTGCCAATCGATCGGGCGCAATATCTGCAATGCGTGGACCGAAATCAATAAACAACGTGGTATCGGCAGATCGTGTTTCCAGCCAATCGATCAGCGCTTCGCCGTTTTTACTGGATAACTGATAGCCCGACAAATATATCAGCGCATCTGGATCAATCGTTAATTCTGACAGGATATCGGCTGACCATTGATTTTCTACTCCGCTAACTGACAAGAACGTCCGTTCTCCATCTGGTTCAATAAGCGCCAGACACCAGCCGTTATCACCCTCATCCGTTTGGATGACGCTTTCTATTCCTTTCTTTTGCAAGGCATTACGAATGATATCAGCCCAAACGCCTTGTCCGAGGGGAAGGGCATTCAGTGAGGTCATTTCGAGTTGCTTTAGGGTGATGGCGATATTAAGCGCACATCCCCCAATATTCACGCCTTGTTGGTGAAGTTCAATATCGCTACCACGGTGTGGCAGCGAATAAGCGTCGGCGATGACATCAATCACTGCTGCGCCGATGACGCAAATCTGACGCCGATTTTTCAATGTGGATATCTGCGCAATAAGCTTATCAGCTGGCATAACCTGCCTCTCTTTGTGAACGCAGGTGCAGCAGTGAACGGCTGTACTGCGTAACGTCAATCTGATTGACCTGATCTAATTGCTGCTTAAGTGCGACATCAAAACTTTCTATGCCGTTTAATGCCCCGCAGATGGCGGTGGCCATGGCGCCGATGGTATCGGTATCTCCGCCCAGATTGGCACACAAAATAGCGCACCGGTTGGCATCCGTTTGGGATAGTTCGACCATGGCGATAGCGGTTGGAACAGATTCGATGGTTGACGTGCCAGCACCAATCAGGTGGTAGATCCGATCCATCGTTTGCTCTACCCCATGACCTTGCCGGACCACCTGTAAAGCCAGTTCAATACGAGCCGCGATGGAGGCGCTGAATGTTGTCGTGTTTTTTTCCTGAGCGGCTTTAGCAATCGCGGGGAGCTGATCGCTGATCGCTGCCCAACTGCTCCCATCAATGGCCTTGGATATCGCCCAGGCAACCGCGGTTGCACCGGCAATCGCGACATCGGATTTATGCGTTGGGCTGGAGGCGAGTTCGACTTCAGTAATAAAGTCTGCCAGAGAATGGGTTGGCAGTAGGCATCCCAATGGAGAAACCCGCATGGCTGCGCCATTTGTGACACCGTTGTTTTCCAATGTGGCAATATCCTGCCCTTGATCAATCGCCCGTAGCGCAATTTTTGACGTTGGGCCCAGTACGTTTTTATTAAACGCATCAAAGCGTATCGCCCAGTCAAGAATATTTCGACCGATAATGTTGGGATCGATACGGCCTTCACACTCAATGATGGCATCAGCCAGCGCCAGCGCCATTGACGTATCATCGGTGTATTCCGCCACATTGAAGTAGCAGGCGGCACTATTTTCAGCGGGGCCCGGGAGGAAACGATCAATCCAGCCAAAATGCGATTTAACACGCGAACGCGGCCAGAGTTCAGACGGCATTCCCATCGCGTCTCCCAGAATTTGTCCGTATAACGTGCCTGTGATTCGGCTTTCTTTATTGTCTAGCATGAGATCATCCTCAATCGTGAACTGAGCGTAACACCTTCCTGATTAAGCAAAAGCGTTACGTTGGTGTTTGTTGCCCTTGGTGTTGGCAAAATTAATCGGCGTTTTCGCACTTACGCTTTCGTATTTACGCTGAGGTAGAAGGCGTTTTATCCGTATGAATTTTAATGGGTTGGATTTCTCGGGCGGACTCACGGAATAACACCAGAAAAATAACGGTGATAATGGCGATCATGATACCGCCGAATGCCCACATGCCGGCCCAGTTAAACGTCAGACCATTCTGTGGTTCTGGATAAGCAAAGAGTCGCTCCATCATCCAGCCTCCCAGACGATAGCCGAGTAAACTACCGATCCCCTGACATCCCAAAGTGATCAAGCCTTGAGCGGCATTACGCATTTGCACTGGCGTCTTTTTGTCCACATAGACGTAGGCGGTCACGAAGTAGAAATCGTAACTCACGCCGTGTAGCAAAATACCCATGAACAGTAACGCGTAAGTGAACAGGTGCTCTGCACCCCCATAAACGAAGAAAATGTAACGGATAGCGGCAGTAGCCAAACCTAGAATCAGAACTTTTTTGATCCCAAAACGTTTCGTGAAGAAGGGGAGTGCCAGCATGAAGAAGATTTCTGAAAACTGACCCAGCGTCATCCACCCTGTGGCATTCGCCATACCCACTTCGGTCAGATAGCCATTGGCGAAAATATAGTAAAACGCCAGTGGCATACTGAACATGAATGAGCAGATAAAGAAGACTAAAAAGTTACGATCTTTCAGTAATACCAGCGCATCCAGACCCAGCATCACTTTCAGGCTCAGCTTTCCGGTTCCTTTCGGTTCGGTATGCGGTAGCGTCAGGGCGAATATGCCAAGCAGTAATGAACAAGCCGCCGTTAACTCCAGCGGAATTTTAGTCGCTGAAATATCACCGAAACCTAACATCGGCGGCAGGAAGCCACAGGCGATGCCAGAAACGATCCAACCGATGGTGCCCATGACACGGATACGAGGAAAATCCCGCTCTACGTCGGCGACATGTGAAAAAGCAATACTGTTAGTCAGCGCTATCGTTGGCATGTAGGTGAGTGAATAGGCTAATAACAGTGGGAAGAATGTACTGAACTGCGTCTGCTGAGCAGCCAGATACATCAGTACCGCCCCCGTCACCATGAGCAACGCCAGCATTTTTTGTGCGGCGAAAAAGCGGTCAGTGAGTGAACCCACCAGGATGGGCGACAAAATAGCGGCAATGGACGTACAGGCGTAACACCAGGCAATTTGTGTCGGGGTAAACCCATTTCCATGCAAGAACGGCCATAGGGGAACAAACCAGGCTCCCCATATAAACCATTCAAGGAACATCATGAATGAGAGTTTGGATATTGTTTTATTCATTATTTTCATTCCTTCACCGGTGTGTAGGGGAGCGAGAGGTATATAACCTTTACAACACCATTAACGTTATCACTGGATGATACCTTTGCAATACCTTTATGTTTATAATTTGACCCTTGTAACATTTTTCAAACGTTTCCTTCTTCTGTGGAATAGTGATTTTCGCATTGGCACAGACGGGCTTTTTTACTACTTGCTTCGCAAAATTACACTTCCCTTTGTGGATTTTCATCTGCTCGATTGACAATCAAATATCAAACAGAAACGATGTTTTATTTTTAAGATTATGGTGAGGAGAATAAGCATGGTACGCCCGTTTTACTCCCTGTATCGCTATTATCCCGCACGCTGCTTATGGTCAATGAAATGAATACGTCTGTACCCGCTGTCACCGATGAAGGGCTGCCATCGTTTTATACACAGCTAAAGCGGCAGATGACCTATCCTGGTTCCTGGCTATCAGGAAACGATACCGACTTTACGTTGTGGAAATCTGGCGCACGGCAGAGGCTACGTACATCGTTGCTGACGCCAGATGCGACGAAAGCGTTTGTTCCTCAAACGTGTGAACGACAGGATCGCGGGAGTTATACGGCAGAGAAGGTGATTTTCAACCTCACAGATGAAAGTCGCGTTAATGCACTATTACTGTCCCCCAACGCATCGGGACCTCACCCTGCGATTGTTCTGCTACACGATCACGGCTCAATGTTTGATATCGGTAAGGAAAAAACGATCAAACCGTGGGGCGATACGGAGCAACTGACTCTTGCACAAACATGGGCGGATACGTATTTCTCAGGGCGCTTTGTCGGTGATGAACTGGCGACGCGAGGCTATGTGGTGCTGGCTGTCGATGCATTAGGCTGGGGAGAACGGGGACCGATAAAATATGAACAACAACAGGCGTTGGCGAGCAATTTTTTTAATCTGGGACGTTCGCTGGCGGGGCTGATGGCCTATGAGGATATGCGGGCAATAGATTTTCTGGCATCGCTTGATCAGGTCGATAAGCAACGCATTGGCGTTGTGGGATTTTCGATGGGGGCTTATCGAGCCTGGCAGTTAGCGGCGTTATCAGACAAGGTGGCTGCAACGGCGGCGATTGCCTGGTTCGGGACGTATGATGGTCTTATGACGCCGGGCAATAATGTGTTGAGGGGGCAGTCGGCATTCTACATGTTGCACCCTGGGTTACCGGGACATTTTGACTTTCCAGACGTGGCAAGCATATCGGCGCCGAATCCGATGTTATTGTTCAATGGTGGGAAAGATCACTTGTTCCCCACTCATTCTGTGGTGGCAGCGTATGAAAAAATACATAAAATTTGGCAATCGCAATGCGCAGACAGTCGGCTGGAAACAAGAATCTGGCCTGAATTAGGTCATGTTTTCTGTCGAGAACAGCAGGACGCCGTTTTTGCCTGGTTGGATCGTTGGTTAAAGGAATAACCGGTACGGGTCTGTATTATGATTGATTTTTTGATAAAATGCGGATTGCATAAATGAATGTTTAATCTCTGCGTGTTCAGAGATTTTTTTTACGCTGACAAGGATGAAAGAATGAAGAAATACTTGGGTGTGTTCATGCTGGCGTTATGGTTGTCGGGGTGTGATAGCGGGGAAAAGTTTTATCTTATTGATAAGATTCATCTTGAATTCGATAACAGCGAAGAGGTGATGACTAAAGAAGAGCTGTCTGTGATTCAGCAGGGGATTGCCAAAAGAGCGGTTGATAGCAAAGATGGTATCTATTTTAGTTTCATATCTGATCAAGGTTTTTACTACATTGACGGCGAAAAGTATGATGCTGGCCTTAAAGATGGACGGATGAAATTCAACGATATATTGCTGACGGTAAAAAAGGATGAAAAAGATACGATCAGTCTGGTATCGGATAAAAAAACAAACTGTGATTTCTTTGATTGTGAAATTTCAATGACATTGAAGCAGGTTGAAGAAAAGTCACCAGAATTTGTCAAGATGAAACAACATATTGATGAGAAGAAGAAAGCTGAATAGACCTGATTTATTCGGAACAGTGATGTACTCGTCTTGTATATCCGTCATACTTCAAGCCGCTTGTGTGTTGGCTGCTTAAACAGCCAGGGTATAACGTTGTTCAAAACAATAACGTTTTGTCACGCAGCTCGAATTATTTTGGTTATTGATGTTTTTTTAATTTAACAAGGATGAAAGAATGAAGAAGTACCTGGGTGTGTTCATTCTGGCGTTATGGTTATCGGGGTGTGACGGAGAAAAGAAAATTAGCGAGGGAACCTATCTGATTGATGATATTCGTATTGTATTTGATGGGGCTAGTAATAAAGAGGATGACCCCTTCAAATCAGCCGTTTCTGAAGGCCTTAAAGAGATTAAAGACGATATCTATTTCAATTTTACCTCCACGCAAGCGACATATTATACCCCAAAAAAACGGTATACCGAGGAGCTGAAAGGTAATCGGATTCAGATCGAAAATGTGTGGCATACGATAAATATAGATGAGAAAAACACGATTCGATTAGTGTCAGATAGAAAATCAGCCTGTTCGATTTATGACTGTGAAATTACGATGATCCTGAAGAAGAAGGACGATCAATCACCGGAAGTCATCAGAATCAAGCAAAATTTTGAAAAGTGGAGAATCGCCAGAGAAACGCAGCTTCTTGAGCAAAAAAGTATGTTTAATCAAGTGCCAATGGACGATTTCCCCGGTATTCTATTTTCGCCAGAGGCCAATTTTACCATTAAACTACCGTTTCGCATGTTTGACAAAATCAGTCAGCGGAAATCCGGTATGTATATCCGCAGAATGGGGCGTCTGCTGATCGATAAAGAAAATGAAGACACACTGATCTATACCCATCAGGATCAACAGACTGATTTTGATCTGTTTACCGTTAGCGCAGAGAAAAGCGATTTTAATTTGGCATTGTGGTTGGAAGGTCAAAATGAAGTCTTATTCCAGTCAGACAGCGGTGCTGCTTATTACAACCGGCAAGGCATACTGGAAGCGGTATATTTTCAATATGATGAATCGACCCATCGCTATTTTGTCGGTTTAGCCAATACTGAAGAAATTGTACCGCTCGCTAAAGCATTTGCCGTGTTGCGCACGATGGATAAACGCTACCGTGGCGAACAAGTATTATCTATGCGCGATTTGGCGTTATCTCAGCAGGCGCTGGAGGAAAAATACGGTATCAAGATTGCCGATGAATTTGATCTTGCTGATATGCATCAAATTCTCTGGGAAGCGATCGATGACGCTTTAGCAAAACCGATCCGTTTTATGACACAGAGGATGAGGCGTACGGCTATCGCCTTTCCGTCAGGTAGTCGGTACGAACATGATGTGCTGGTCTCTGTTTCTACCAAAACACGTGCTGAATTAATGGCAGAGGTGAAGGCAAAAATCCCTGAGGGAAAACAGATAGATGAGCATGTGTTTGTTTATGGCGATATGGTGTCCGATGGCTATGAATATTATGTTGATGCCAAGGATGGATTTACCTTGCATTTTACGGTGACCCATGACACTGGTACGCCATTGGAACGATTGATGTTTGTTCAGGTATTGCGGCAGCTCGATCTTGCTCGTTTCCCCACAATTCCAGAGCAAGAGAAAAAAAATCTGTTTAAGTATAACCGCCCGGAAGGTTCTCGCGATGATACCAGTGAGCGCTATTTCGTCGTTAAGGAAGGGCTGCTTGATAGTACAGGTAACTTAATTATTCCTGCTCCAGATGACGGATATTTTAATTTTAGTGAAAGCGAACCTTATCTATTGGCGACTAAATACAAACCGTGGGGTGAACATACTTATAGAGCGACATATGAAGGATTTATATTTGACGATAAAGGGAAATCTCTCCTTTATACTCCGGTATTTAAAGGCATCATTGAGCAGCGATTCGTTATCGGTGGTGATGAGAACAAGCTCGGGCTGTATGATTTAAAAGATCATAAATGGTTATTGAAACCAACTTATCACGAATTGAAATGGCATGACGGTGTTTATATTGGCTCTCACGTCAATATTCAAGAATCTGACAGTATGAGTGTGACGGAAAAGATCAAAGAGGACTTACTTGATAAAAATGCCCGAGTGATTGCCTCAGGTAAAGACATCAGAATGATTAAAAATAAGGACCGTATTATTGTTATTGGTTCTGATGAAAAGATTGTCAATCTTGTCAATAAGCAGGGAAAGATATTATTTACGCGTGTGGGTAGTGATTTGGAATATGTGCCAGAAATTGATGCTTATTCCGTGAGGGAACTCGGCTCTGCCAATGTCAGAAAACGGATAGGGATTGTGAGTGAGCGTGGCGAAGTGATTTTCCCGGTTGAGTATGGTGGATATTTGATACAGGATGGATACCTTGAGATGTCATCGGCTGATTTTAGCCGCGTCAGTCTATTTGAAGTCGACAAGGTTAAAAACTGGCGTAATCACCAGCCTTTAAAGGAAGTGGTTGTCTCTCCTTAGGTTTTTCTTCAATATTGTAGTGCGGTAACATTGTTGTGCAGTACATTGTAGTGCGGTCTATGGCGCGTGATTGAACACGAAAGCCCTAGACCGCCTATCATCGCGCTAGGCGATCTAGGGTGTTAAGTATGACATCCGACTGCCTGCGGCATCCCGTATAGGAAAGCGTGGCTACGCCTATATCTGTCATATACCCCTCATACTTCAAGTTGCCTATGTGCTGGTTTAGGGGATATTTATATAATTTTCTTCTTGTGATGGCATTCACGCGTCGCTATTCATTTGCCTAAAAAATAATGAGACAAGCATAATTAATGCTGGGCGTATTAATAATGTTAGTCACTTCTCTCCTTTTTATAATTCTGACGATGTTTGTTTTTAAATGCATATAAAACATATGGTTAACGCTTCGTCTTACATGTTTTTGTTATTTGTATAAGAGGGAAATATGAAGATTACAAATATAGAAGTGATTCGTCTTGCCATTCCTTTTAGTTCAGGAAGAAACCAGGAAAATGAATTAGATAACGACCGTTATAATGCTGCTTCTCCTACGCTAAAAAAGATGGAAACATTATTAGTTCGCGTTACAACAGATAATGGATTACAAGGATGGGGCGAAGGGTTTGGGCATCTTTGTAACCCTGTGACCTTCAATGCGCTGCAAGGGGTTGTTGGAAATTTTTTCTTGGGGAAAGAAATTGGACCATCACCCGATGATATTCAGGCACTGATGGTGAGTGCGGAACAAGCCTTACACGCTTTTGGCCGTTCTGGCCCGATTGTCTATGCATTATCGGCGATAGATATTGCGCTATGGGATCTTGCGGCTAAACAACAGGGTATTCCACTTTACCGGTTCCTTGGTTCTCACCGCAGCCAAATTGATGTTTATGCCAGCCTGGTGAGCTATGGCGAACCTGCACTGGCGGTGACGAATGCATTACGTGCGTATCATGCGGGTTTTAAAACCATAAAATTACATGAAACAGCTTATACAACCATTGCCGCAGTACGAGAAGCGTTACCACAGGATGTCGCATTGATGGTTGATGTGAATTGTCCCTGGGATGTCGATGAAGCTGTAAAGAATGCAAAAGCCCTGCGTCACTTATCGCTAACCTGGCTGGAAGAACCGGTTTGGCCGCCGGATGATATTGCGGGTCTGGCCCAGGTCAAAGCTGAAGGCGTTCCAATCGCCGCCGGTGAAAATGCGAATGGCGTACAAGGATTTATTCAACACTTTGTCGCCAATGCGATCTCGGTTGCACAACCCAGCGTTGCGAAAGTCGGAGGGATTAGTGCATCACTTCAGGTATTTAAACTCGCTGATAAGTACAAGGTAAAAGTAGTTCCCCATTGTTTTTATTATGGCGCAGGTTTGATGGCAACAGCGCATTTGGTTGCCACCCTGCCAAGCGAGGTTGCATTGGAGGTGCCTTATATTCAATGGACAGATAACCTTTATCCGCAATTAGCGTTTTCTCCTTATATGCAATTACCTGATTTACCCGGATTGGGTTTTGAACCTGATATGGCCGTCATCGATCAATATTGTATAGCCCGCGCGACATTAACGTTCGGCGAGGAGAAATCACATGTTGCAGCATAAATATCGTTGGGTTGTCGCACTTTTGTTATTTCTGGCTGGCATGCTTAATTATCTTGATCGTGCGGCATTATCCGTAATGGCTCCGTTAATTAAAAAGGATCTTCATATTGATGATGCGCAGATGGGGATCTTGTTCAGTTGTTTCTTTGTCGGGTACTGTCTTTTTTGTTTCATTGGCGGCTGGGGGGCTGACAAATACGGGCCTCGTAAAGTGTTTGCGTGGGCTGCCGGGCTATGGTCTGTTTTTTGCGGTGCTACGGCGATTGTTTCTGGATTTGCTCATCTCTTGGTTGTACGGGTGTTGTTTGGTATTGGCGAAGGGCCGATGGGAACCACGACAAATAAGTCTATTTCTAACTGGTTTCCTAAACGTGAAGTCGGACGTGCGGTTGGGCTGACAAATGCGGGTCAACCGTTGGGAGCAGCACTGGCCGCACCGGTTGTCGGTCTGGTTGGGTTGAGCTTTGGCTGGCGTATTTCTTTTATTGTGATTGCGCTACTGGGATTCGTGTGGCTAGCGTTTTGGTTGATATTTTTCCGCGATAAACCAGAGTTACATCACCGTGTGAGCGAGGAAGAAACGGCGCTTATTGTGAGTCAGCGTCCCGCAGCATCGTCGAATCATGTGGTAAAAGAGGGCACATCCGATCAACATAGCATCTTTTATTATGTGTTCTCGATGCCGGTTCTTGGCGTTGCTGCCGCATTTTTTTGTTTTAACTATATTCAATTCTTTTTTCTCTCCTGGTTACCCAGTTATCTGACCGATTTTCAACACCTCGATATTAAAAGTATGAGCATCATAGGAATCTTGCCGTGGCTGGGGGCAACATGCGGGTTTATTGGCGGTGGCATTATTTCTGACTGGCTGTATCGGACGACTGGTAATTTTCTGTTTTCGCGTAAGCTGGTGATTTTTTGTGGTCTGGCGATTGCCGCCGTTTGCGTCATGTTGACGGCTTATGCTTCAAATGTGACGATGGCCGTTGGGTTAATCACTGTCGCGAGTATTTTTGCCTACATGACGCCGCAGGCCTGTTGGTCACTGCTACAGGATATTGTACCTGCTGCGCGTATCGGTTCCGCCGGTGGCTTTGTCCACTTGCTGGCGAATTTAGCCGGTATTCTTTCTCCTGGTATTACTGGTTTTTTGATTCAGTATGGTGGCGGGTATCAGTCTGCCTTTATGCTCGCCAGTATTTTAGCGGTATTAGGGATCGTCGTGTTGGTTCTCTTTGTTCGTCAGGGAAAAGTGGACTTACTCAGGGCTCCGGCTGTGTGAGTCATTGACCGTACAAATCATTTCCCTCGTGGCCAACCTTAGGTTGGCCACATCCACTTTCAGCGTGGTTGTTGATGAACGCCGGTATTTATGGAAACAGTATTCCCAGTAGATAGTGTAAATCGCCAGCTTGTCTGAGTTCACAACGCCTGGCGATGTGGTTGCTATCCAGATGTGGGAGTGAACCTATCGTTTGTTGTAGTTTTGCCTGTAGATCTGTGGGTTTATCTGCGGTTTCCCGGCGGGTAACACGTTTGGTGAGTGTGGAACCATCATGTAAATACAGAGTCACCTCATGGAAACGGGCATCAGGATCGAGTTCGTCTGGTGGCGCGGTTTCGTCGGCAACGCGCTGCACTTTGTCGGCCAGTGCCAGAATATCAGGAACCACAGGTTCTTCAGTGAACCGCTCCAGTTTTAGTTCACCTTCCAGCAGTGCCGCAGCAATCACGTATTCCAGGCTGAAACGAGCTTCAACTCCCGTTGTTGCTCTGTGGATAAAGGGCGCGATATCACCACCGGGTGGGAAAGAAACGGTGATACGCGCTACGCTATCCGTCAGTGGTTTGACACCATGCTGTGCGTTCCATTGCTTTCTGAGTTCAAAAGCCGCTTCCGCTGCACTGTGTGTTCCCCCGCAAGTCGGATAACGTTTGAATTCCAGACCGGGAGAAAGAATACGCCACGGCGTTCCCCAGGATGCGGTGAGCTGCGTTGGTTGTTGTTTCCCATCACCATGCGCAACCAGAAAAGCGTCGATAACCTGTTCTGTATTGCCATGAAAACCCGCCAGTGAGAGCTTGAGCGCGGTGACGCCTGTTCTGGCGGCAAGCCCGGCGTGAAGCGGTTTCGCGGCGGAGCCGAACTGTGCGCGTAAACCCGCCGCTTGCGTCGCTGCCAGCCCGAGCGCTACCTTCGTTTGTTCAACCGATGCACCGAGTAAACGAGCCGCCGCCGCAGTTGCAGCGATGGCACCTAATGTCGCGGTGTTGTGGTAACCGAGACTATAGTGGCGAGATCCACAAGCCAGACCCAGCCTGCCTGCGGCTTCAACGCCAATAACATAGGCAATCAGAAAGGCTTCCTCGGTGATGTGCGGATACTCTGCCGAGAGTGCAAACAGCGCCGGTAATATTGTTGTGCTGGGATGCCCTCGAAAGGCCAGATGGTAATCATCGAAGTCCAGTGCATGGCCAACATAGCCCAGAATCAAGCTTGTGGTTTGACTGTCATTGCCGCTGAAAACCTGCTTTAGCGACGGTAGTCCGCTATCGGTAATTGCACCTTGGGTAATGGGTAGTGCGGTAGCAACAAAATCGGTTACGCCGAGACGTGCCGCATCAATTGCCAACTGATTAGGTAAACTGCATGTAATCCGTTGAGCAAACGTCGTTGTTAAATCTGTTGGGTTGGTCATAAGCAGAAGAAGGTCGACAGTGAAGAAGATCGATAGTAAAGATACCTTAATCTACTGTGCGCCGATGATAGGGGATTAATAACCAAATGAAATATGGTATTTGATTGCGTTATATAAGGATTCAGAAGCGATCTTTAATCTGCCCTGGTGTGATACCAAATGCACGTCGCAAAGCCGTAGCGAAATTGGCTGGACTATTATAGCCCGCGATGCTGGCGGCCTGTGCGATACCAATTCCATCTTTTTTCAACGCCAGCATGGCGCGTTGCAAACGACAATTTCGCAGGTATTCGAATACTGTCATGTTAAACGTCTGACGAAAATGCCGTTGTAGCGTACTTTCGCTCATATTAACGCTCTTGGCGATCTCACTCATAGAAAGCCGATCGGCAGCACCGCTTTCCAACATGTCTCTTACCTGTTGGATACGATGGTAGCCCCGTAACGTGACGCCATTTGTTTTTTCCTGTGTTGCGCTGGCGGTCAACGAGGTGAAGGCTTCGATGATCAGATTCATACACTGTGTTTCAAGATAGAGGCGCTGGAGCGGTGTTTTGCAGGGTTCCGCGTTGAGTATTTGCAGGGCAATAGCCAGCGCATGGCGCGAAGGTGTCCACAGGTGGGTGGCGAGGTGTGTTTGCGTAAAATCATAAATAGCTTGCCAGTCGTCGACGCTATCAAGCAGATTGCCGTACAGCCATTCGCGGCTGAAAGTCAGTGAAATTGTGCGTTCATATTCATCACGTTTGCCCGTGCGTGTAAACAGCGTGGGTTCGGTTAACATGATTAGTGACGCCGGTTGCTGATCGCCCAGATGCAACTGCTGTTCTCCAAATGTCACGTGCGCGGTGCCGTTAACAACGATGGCTAGTTTTATCGAACTGCTGAGGATTCCCTGCGTCTTCATGTTATGCAGGTTGAGTACATCGGCAGTATGCAATGTCACATGCTGGTTTAGCTGGGTCACGCTGAAGCTACCAAAGAGCACCGGTGTGTCATCTACCCATTTTGGACCGAATACACGGTAATCATTCGATAGAAGGCTGGACTGTTCAACAAGATGGTTCTTATAGATGGATTTTGACGACGGAATAGTATTTTGCATGATTCCCCCTTTGTAATGTCTGGTTATCCCCCGCCATTTTGATGTTTTGGCAAAGCAGTTTGCTGTTAGTGCAAACCTCATCCTGAACGACAAATGTAACAATGACTGCGCCAAAATGGTAATGCAAATACTTCTCAATAGCATTTTTCGTCGGGTTGACCCACATCGCTATTGGCTTATCCCATTTTCGGCACTGCGGAAAAAAGTGACTGACTGATGAAAATAATACGTATGCAAACGGCGTATGTTGGAAATGAAAGACGATGCCTTCCTTGATAATAAACGTATTTTCTGCCGGTTTTCTCTCCGCCTTTATTTAGCTCGTTGCTGATTGCCCGCTGCGCCTGTCTTCATCTGCGGCGGCATCAGAACGTCTATTCAGACGATTGACCCATTGATGACAGGGCAGGATGATTTTGATGAAACTACCACAACCACGCCACTATTTGGCGACTCTCATTGGCGTTAGCTGTGGGATGAGCGCTTTCCTGACGGTTGCACAAACGACAGATGTGACCGCTGAAGAACCTGCTGTTCAGGTTAAAAATAATACCACATCGGGCGATACGATGGTGGTGACGGCCGCAGAGCAAACGCGACAGGCTCCGGGCGTGTCGGTGATCACGGCCAAAGATATCAGTAAGCGTCCTCCTACCAACGATTTATCCGAGTTGATTCGTACCATGCCGGGGGTGAATTTAACCGGTAATTCGACCAGTGGTCAGCGGGGAAATAACCGTCAGATCGATATTCGTGGCATGGGGCCAGAAAATACGCTCATTCTGGTGGATGGCAAACCGATTTCCAGTCGTAACGCTGTACGCTATGGCTGGCGTGGTGAGCGTGATACCCGTGGTGATACCAACTGGGTTCCTGCTGATATGGTTGAACGGATTGAAGTGCTGCGTGGTCCTGCGGCTGCTCGCTACGGCAACGGTGCGGCAGGCGGGGTAGTGAACATTATCACCAAACAGCCAACGGATGAATTGCACGGCACCTGGAATACCTACATGAACATGCCGGAACATAAGGCTGAAGGGGCAACCAAACGTACCGATTTCAGCCTGATGGGAGGGTTAACGGATAACCTCAGTTTCCGTCTGTTCGGTAATATTAATAAAACGCAGGCTGATGCCAGAGATATCAATAAAGGCCATCAGTCGGAACGCGTGGGCGCTTATGCGGATACTCTAGCCGCTGGGCGAGAAGGCGTGCGTAACAAAGATATCAACGGCGCGTTGCGCTGGGATATCACCAAGCAACAGTCTCTGGAGTTTGAGGCCGGAGTGAGTCGACAGGGAAATATTTATGCCGGTGATACTCAGAACACTAACAGCAACGCCTATGTCGTCAGTAACTATGGTCGTGAAACCAATCGCATGTATCGGCAGAATTATGCTGTCACCCATCGCGGCTATTGGGACAGTGGGGTCAGTGCTATGTCATATCTGCAATATGAACGCACGCAGAATACCCGATTAGCTGAAGGCCTGGCCGGAGGGCTGGAAGGGATTTTCTCATCGGGGGATTTGTTCAGTACCATTAAATTGGACACCGTTACTGCGCACAGTGAGGTCAATATCCCGTTTGAAGCGTTGTTCAATCAAACGGCAACGGTTGGCGTGGAATGGTCAGAGCAAAAGATGAAAGATCCTGTGTCGAATTCACAAGCACTTAGTGGCGGGACAATCGACGGTTACCCAACAGGTACACGTAGCGATCGCATGTCGGCACGTATTGCATCCATGTTTGTCGAAGATAACGTGGAGTTAAGTTCCAGTACTATGTTAACACCTGCATTGCGTGTGGATCACCATAGTATGGTCGGAACCAACTGGAGCCCGTCGTTGAATTTATCGCAGGGGCTGGGAGATGACTTTACCCTGAAAATGGGCATTGCCCGAGCTTACAAAGCGCCGAACCTGTATCAACTCAACAGTGATTACTTGCTTTATAGTAAAGGGCAAGGATGCGCTGGAACCAGAACACCTTGTTATCTGCTAGGTAATGAAGATCTGAACGCAGAAACCAGTATTAATAAAGAAATTGGTATTGAGTTTAATCGTGATGGTTATCAGGCTGGCGTGACTTACTTCCGTAATGATTATCGTAACAAAATTGAGGCTGGGACTACCGTTCTTTCCAGAACGTCCAATGGTACACGTGTTTTCCAATGGGATAATATTCCGAAAGCGGTAGTTCAAGGGCTTGAGGGAACACTGAATGTCCCTATTAGCGAGGACATTAATTGGAATAACAATATTACCTATATGATTGAGAGTAAAAATAAAGAGACTGGCGAGTATTTGTCTACCATTCCTGAGTTTACGTTGAATTCATCGGTAAGCTGGCAAGCGACGGAAGCGCTCTCTCTCATGGCGGATATGACGTGGTATGGGCGTCAGAAACCGAAAAAATACGACTATCAAGGCAAGCGAGTAACGGATAGTGGTACGAATGAATTAAGTCCTTATGCCATTTTTGGGCTAAGTGGTACTTATGACGTTAACAAATACGCCAGCGTCACTGTGGGGGTGGATAATCTGTTAGATAAGCGCTTATATCGGGCAGGTAACGCGCAGACCACTGATAATACCAGCAATGGGGTTGTGTCTTATATGAGTGGGGCAGGTGCTGCAACGTATAATGAGCCGGGTAGAACCTTCTTTGTCAGCCTGAATACCCGTTTCTAAACCATATTGCCAACCGATATTTTCGGTTGGCGCTGATAGGAAGAGACAACGCGTAATCGTACGATTATTTCCGGTGTGGGTAAGTTACCCCACCGGATTTTTTGTTTGACCGACAATATGTTAACCATGACGAGAGGGCGGGACGTCGGAATGTATCAGTTGCGTAATACCGATGATGAGATGTTCACTTCGTCGGCGTGCGGGTGTTACCGCATTATGTCTTTTTGTCCTGATATTCCGTCACCGTCGCAGGGATGGCCGGTTATCTACCTGCTGGATGGCGCTCGCTACTTTCCTGTCGCGGTTGCATTAATAGAGGCGTTGGGTCGCCCGCGCTGTGGTATGGAAAGCGGTATGGTTGTCGCCATTGACTATAACGGCACAACGCGACGTGAACGGGATTATCGCCCGGCCGTTGAGAATATTGTGCCCGAAGTTAATCCGTCTGGCGGGTTTTATCCGTCGGGGATGGCGGGTGATGCAGAAGGATTTAGACGGTTTATCCAGACCGAGTTAAAGCCATTTATTGCCAGTAAATATCCCATTGATCATCGGCGTGAAGCGTTGTTTGGTCACTCTTATGGCGGCTTATTTACCGTTGATACGCTGCTGGCTGCCCCACAGAATTTTCAGCATTTTTATGCCGCCAGCCCCTCCGTTTGGTGGAATGGTGGTTACCTTATGCAACAGGCGGCGCGTTTTAATCCCGATAGGCTATCGCAGCGCGTAAGTTTGTCTTTATCCGTGGGGGAATATGAACAATCGCTGGAACCTTGGGAATGGCAATTGCCCGATGAGCAGCGTGAGGTGTTGCGTCAGCATCGGTATCAGCGACGCATGGTTGATGGTATTCGCGAACTATCGTGGTCATTACAGAATCGTTCATCGAATTTAGCGGTGAAATTGGATATCTACCCTGAGCAGTCACACCAATCTGTGCCGCTGTTTGCGCTACAACATGCTTTACGTTCTCATTTTCATGGCTCTCGCTAACAGGAGCGTGTCAGCAAACCGAATGGCAGAATGTGTTCACCGATGCTTTTGATGCTGTTGAAATCAAGGGCAAAAGATCGTTTTTAACGTTGCCACAATTTTTTCCACGTCCCGATTTTCTATGCGGTAGTACAGCGTCTGAGATTCGCGCCGATAGGCGATCAACCCTTCATCGCGCATTTTAGCCAGATGCTGCGATAGCGCTGACTGACTAAGGGGAATATGTTCAAGCAGTGCGCCGACTGACATTTCACCCTGCTCGATCAGCAGGCAAAGCACCAGCAGCCTGTTTTCGTTGCCAATCGCACGCAGCAGTGCCGAGGCTTTGGATGCCCCCTCCTGTAAGAAGATCCGATCTTGTTCATTTAATGCCATGTTGCCACCGTGATACTACGTTTGATAATTTAGGTAAATCTAATATATTGACGAAAGCATATGCAATCGATTTCTGGAGATGTTTGTTGATGACGGCAAAAGATAAAATAATGGGTAATTTGGCATCAGAAGGTAAGCTCGTCTCCCAAAAGGAGCGTGTATGGGATAGCCACTTCTGGAACCAGCGTTATGCCACAAGTGATTATGTTTATGGTACGACACCTAACGCATTTCTGGTTTCACAACGTCATCGATTCTGTCCGGGAATGCGCGTGCTTGCCGTGGCCGATGGTGAGGGACGTAATGGTGTTTGGTTGGCCGAGCAAGGGTTGGATGTGGTGTCGGTTGATATTTCTTCGATTGGACAACAGAAAGCTGACGCGTTAGCCGCTGCGCGTGGGGTTGAGCTGAATACGGTATGTGCCGATCTCAGCGAATGGGACTGGCAGCGCGAACATTTTGATGCGGTCGTCGGCATTTTTTTTCAGTTTGCCACCCCGGTTCTTCGTCAGAAGCTATTCACGGGGATGTGCACGACGCTGAATCCTGGCGGATTAGTGATATTGCAAGGGTATCGGGAAGAACAAATAAATTATGGAACCGGTGGCCCTGCTGCGGTTGAGCATCTATACAGTGAATCATTGTTGCGAACAGCATTTGGTGAGTTAGATATTCTCCATTTACGTTCCTATGACGAGATATTGAAAGAGGGACAATCTCATCATGGTCTGTCAGCACTCATCGATTTGGTTGCGCAGAAAAGGTGAGGGTTGCGTTTTTACGATAACGGCCACGGTGACGGATTTGTTGCGTATACCACGACACGCTCTGCGTGTTCTACACTGTGTGGGATAAGCGGTTCACGCTATTGGGGATAGTTTGTGCCATCAGGAGCATGCTATTCTGCGGAGGTCAGCATGGATAAGACTCGTTTCTGGCAGATAAAACGGTCAGGATGATTCAATAAAAATTAATGTTGCTATTATGTGAACAATTTAACAATCAATTCAAATCCTGATATGCTGACGAGGCTGGGCCGGACACTCTATTACCTTACATCCACAAGCTTACACCCAGGCATGGACATTAAGACCGGGAACAAGAGCGCCGGGCATAACGAAGACAATGAGAGCGAGGAGAAAGTCGTGCTAGAAGAATACCGTAAGCACGTGGCCGACCGGGCTGCACAGGGAATTGTTCCCAAGCCATTAGATGCCGCGCAGATGGCGGCGCTGGTTGAGTCACTAAAGAATCCACCGGCGGGTGAAGAAACCGTTCTACTTGATCTACTGATTAACCGCGTGCCTCCCGGCGTTGATGAAGCGGCGTATGTGAAAGCCGGTTTTCTGGCGGCGATTGCGAAAGGTGAGACGACCTCTTCTTTAGTGACACCAGAGAAAGCCGTTGAGCTGTTGGGCACAATGCAAGGTGGATACAATATTCATCCATTGATTGATGCGCTGGATAGCGAAGCCTTAGCCCCTATCGCTGCTGAAGCGTTATCTCATACCCTGCTGATGTTCGATAACTTTTATGACGTGGAAGAAAAGGCTAAAGCCGGTAATGCTTATGCCAAACAGGTCATTCAATCCTGGGCCGATGCTGACTGGTTCCTGTCCCGTCCCGAGCTGGCGGAAAAAATTACCGTTACTGTCTTTAAAGTGACCGGTGAAACTAACACCGATGACTTGTCTCCGGCACCTGATGCCTGGTCGCGCCCTGATATCCCCCTGCATGCATTAGCCATGCTGAAAAATGCTCGTGAAGGTATTGAGCCCGATCAGCCGGGCACGGTTGGCCCAATCAAACAAATTGAAGCACTGAACAAGAAAGGTTTCCCACTGGCTTATGTCGGGGACGTAGTCGGGACGGGGTCTTCGCGTAAATCGGCCACTAACTCGGTTCTGTGGTTCATGGGCGATGATATTCCGCACGTGCCTAACAAGCGAAGCGGTGGCGTGGTGCTGGGTGGTAAAATTGCGCCAATCTTCTTTAACACGATGGAAGATGCCGGAGCGTTGCCGATTGAAGTGGATGTCAGCAACCTGAATATGGGCGATGTGATTGATATCTACCCCTATAAGGGAGAGATTTGCCGTCATGATACCCACGAAGTACTGGCGACGTTTGAGTTGAAAACTGACGTGTTACTTGATGAAGTTCGCGCCGGTGGGCGTATTCCGTTGATCGTGGGTCGCGGCCTGACATCTAAAGCACGTGAGTCTCTGAATTTGCCATACAGCGACGTATTCCGCGTAGCCAAAGCGGCGGAAGCCAGTAAGAAGGGCTTTTCGTTGGCGCAGAAAATGGTGGGGCGTGCCTGCGGCGTCGAGGGGATTCGACCAAACGAATACTGTGAGCCGAAAATGACGTCGGTGGGATCGCAGGATACCACTGGGCCGATGACGCGTGACGAACTGAAAGATTTGGCCTGTCTGGGCTTCTCTGCCGATTTAGTGATGCAGTCGTTCTGCCACACGGCCGCTTACCCCAAACCAGTTGACGTGACGACTCACCACACGCTGCCGGACTTTATCATGAACCGTGGCGGGGTGTCTTTGCGGCCGGGCGATGGGGTCATTCACTCCTGGCTTAACCGTATGTTGCTGCCTGATACAGTCGGTACTGGTGCCGATTCACATACCCGTTTCCCTATCGGGATCTCATTCCCGGCGGGCTCCGGTCTGGTTGCATTTGCTGCCGCGACGGGCGTGATGCCGCTGGATATGCCGGAATCTGTTCTGGTGCGCTTCAAAGGTAAAATGCAGCCGGGTATTACGTTACGCGATCTGGTTCACGCTGTTCCGCTGTACGCGATCAAGCAAGGTTTGCTGACTGTCGAGAAGAAAGGCAAAAAGAACATTTTCTCGGGTCGCATTCTGGAAATCGAAGGTCTGCCAGATCTGAAAGTCGAGCAAGCTTTTGAATTGACGGACGCCTCGGCAGAGCGCTCTGCGGCGGGTTGTACCATCAAATTAGATAAAGAACCGATCATCGAGTATCTGAACTCCAACATCGTACTGCTGAAGTGGATGATTTCGGAAGGTTACGGCGATCGCCGTACGCTGGAACGTCGCATTGAGGGTATGGAAAAATGGCTGGCTGATCCACAGTTGCTGGAAGCCGATGCGGATGCGGAGTATGCCGCAGTCATCGATATCGATCTGGCTGAAATTAAAGAGCCAATCCTGTGTGCGCCAAACGATCCTGACGATGCTCGCTGGTTGTCTGATGTGCAGGGCGCAAAGATCGATGAAGTCTTCATTGGTTCTTGCATGACCAATATTGGTCACTTCCGTGCGGCGGGTAAATTGCTGGATAGCCACAAAGGCCAGTTGCCAACCCGTCTGTGGGTGGCGCCGCCAACTAAAATGGATGCGGCGCAACTGACCGAAGAAGGCTATTACAATGTCTTCGGCAAGAGCGGTGCGAGAATTGAGATCCCCGGCTGTTCGCTGTGTATGGGTAACCAGGCGCGTGTGGCGGATGGTTCTACGGTTGTTTCTACTTCGACCCGTAACTTCCCGAACCGTTTGGGGACGGGTGCCAATGTGTACCTGGCTTCGGCTGAACTGGCTGCTGTTGCATCGCTGTTGGGACGTCTGCCTACGCCAGATGAATATCAGGTCTATATGGATCAGGTGGATAAAACGGCACAGGACACCTATCGCTATCTGAATTTTGACCAGTTAGGTCAATATACCGAGAAAGCCGATGGCGTGATCTTCCAGAGCGCAGTCTAAATCGCTATAGTTGCGCACGCGTTATTGAAGGAGGCTCCGGTCTCCTTTTTTTCTGCCCATTTTTCGCTGGTGGTGAGGGGGAACGTGAAAGATGAAAGGCCGGTCACTGCGACATAGCGGGTGGGGCGCTACACTGAATAGAAGAGACATCACAGTGAGGATGGCATCATGGACTATGAATTTTTGCGGGATGTAACGGGTCAGGTAATTGTGCGAATGTCTATGGGACATGAAGCGGTCGGGCATTGGTTCAATGAAGAAGTGAAAGGCCAACTGACCGTGCTGGACGAAGTGGAACATGCCGCCAGTTCCGTTGCCGGTAGCGAGCGACAGTGGCAAAAAATCGGCCACGAATACACGCTGCTGTTAGATGCGGAAGAGGTGATCATTCAGGCTAATCAGTTGGAATTCACTACGGATGCGATGGAAGAGGGCATGAGCTATTACGATGAAGAAAGCCTCTCTCTGTGTGGTTTGGACGATTTTTTAGGTTTGACTGCGAAATATCGCGAGTTTGTACAGGAAAAATAATCGCTGGTTCATTATTTGAGCCATATTTATTCTCTAAGCTGTCTTAAAAAAACGGCCCAGCATAGCTGGACCGGATGAAATATATGAATCGGTATCATTTTTTACAGCGTAATTTTGCTGTGCCTTTTATCAGCGGGTGGACTCTGATAATTCGTATTCTTCCTCGACAGAAATCGGCTCTACTTTCCCCATCAGGAACAGGTAATTAATGATCCCCAATAGGACTAATGCGGCAGAGAAAATTAAAGCATAGGTAAATGATCCTGTTGCGGCGACAATCGCCCCGGTAATAATTGGTCCAACAGCTCCGCCCATATTTGATACCGTGTTTTGCAGCCCTGCGACCACAGAAACCATATTTTTGGGCGCTACATCGCCGGGTAATGCCCATACCTGAGACGCTGCCACTGTTGTACCTGATTTAGCAATACACAATAAGATTACCGTGAGGACAACAGAATCAGTAAGTGGGGCAAAGCCAATACAAAGTGCCATTAGCAAACCAATCGTAAGGAATAATTTCCGGGTTGCTGTTAGTGACAAAATTTTCTTGTGTGCAATTTTATCTGAAGCCCAACCAGCGATAACTTCAATAATCATACCTGATAATAATGGCAGCGCGGCGACGATCCCCATTTTTATAAAGTCCATTCCTTTTTCCTGGACTAAATAAGTTGGCAACCACGTAATAAAGAAGTAGGACGTGTAATTGATGGTAAAGAAGCCCAGACACATAGCCCAAATATTACGATAGCGTAAAAGTTGGTACCACTTCATGGGGAGCTTGGTGCCTGAACCATGTTTTTGTACCTGGCCATTGCGGATATAATCAACTTCTTCTTTGCTGATTTTTTTGTGATCTTCCGGATTTTCAGCATAAATAAAATACCATGCGATAACCCAAATAATGCCGACTGAACCAATGATCGCAAATGTCCAACGCCAGTCGATCATATAAATCATCCATACGATCAGTGGCATGGCAACAGCACCACCAAATTTCGATGCGCTGTCAAATAATCCCGATACGGTCGCTCGCTCGCGATCCGGGAACCATTTTGCTGCAATCCCCGCATTGCTGGGATAAGCGGCCGCTTCCCCAACCCCGAGTGCGACACGCAGTGCTAATAATGATTTGAATCCGGTTGCAAGTCCCATTGCAGACGTTGCAATTGACCACCAGGCAACGGCTAAACCCAGGCCTTTCTTTTGTCCGAATCGATCGGCAAACCATCCGGCAGGAATTTGTAATAACGAATATGACCAGAAGAAAGCGGCCATAATGAAACCCATCATCTCTGGCGTTAGGTGTAATTCGCTAATAAGATGAGGGGCTGCGGCTGAGAGTACGGTTCGATCAATATAATTGATAGCGATAGCTAACCACATTAATGCAGCGATCCACCAACGTATTGATGTTTTTTTTGCGGCGATATTATTCATGATTATTCGTTATCCTGTCGGTATAATTTATCCGGCGATATATACCCGTCATACTTCAAGTTGCATGTGCGTTGGCTGCGTTCAGTCACCCGAATCACTTACTTGAGTAAGCTCATCGGGATTCCTTCTCTTGCCGCCTTCCTGAAACTTGAATTATTTTGGGTATAGGGTACTTTTTTATCGGGTTATTAATGTCTCTAATCAATTACCTATTTTTATTCCCGTCATATTTCAAGTTACTTATACGTTAGCGAAATTTGACTTGGCCCATCCATAGGCCTTCTCCCCATCGGGATTAAATGAGAGACATCCTGTCTTGTCCTTCGCTTGTCGCCTTCCAGTCACTCGGATGACTTAAGGGTATGTCTATAACTTATTCATAATATTTAATGGTTTTTGATGATGGATAACATGGTTGATAATCTGTTCAACACAATGTTTCCCGATTTCACTAATGGCTCCGTCGGTATAACCGGCAATATGGGATGTCGGAATAAAGTTATCCAGCTCAAACAAGGAGTGAGTTTTAATTGGCTCGTTTTCAAATACGTCAGCCGCTGCACCTGCGATTTTCTTTTCGATAAGCGCTTGATACAACGCATTCTCATCAACAACGCCGCCACGCGAAACGTTAATTAAATAAGCGCTGTTTTTCATTTGGCCGATGCGTTCGGCATTGAAAAGATATTGGGTCTCTGGCGTTAATGGCGTATGTAATGTGATGAAGTCACTTTCTTTCGTTAGTTCATCTAAGGTGACGAATTCAATATTATTTTCTTTAGCAAAATTTTCGTCGGGATAGAAATCATAAGCAAGCACCCGCATGTTAAATCCACGTGCGCGTAATGCTACCTGCTTGCCGATATTACCTAATCCAATAATTCCTAATGTTTTCCCATAGGCATCAGTGGCAAAAATTCTTGGCCATTGTCCCGCGCGGGTTTGTTTCTCTGCCTGGGAAATTTGTCTGGCGCAGTTTAAGAGCAAAGAGAACGCGAAATCGGCGACAGCATGCTTATTGGCATTGGGCACGTTAGTCACATAGATATCTCGTTTGCGCGTCTCATCAAGATCAATGTTGTCAACGCCAACACCATGTTTGCAGACGATCTTTAAATGAGGTGTATGTTGCAAAAGTTCCGCATTCACTTCTGTAAACGCCACAATCATAGCCACTGCGTCTTTAAGATGCGGTATTAACTCGTTCAATGGGGTATCTGCTGGCAATGCGACCACTTCAAACCCGTGTTTTTCAAGATCGATAATGGGTTGTTGGTCGTATTTCGCAAAAGAAGGAGAAGTAGAAATAACTTTCATTGTTATATACCTATCTCATAGTGAATATTGGCGGAGCAGCCTGGGCGGCCCCGCCAGTCGTCTTAACCGGCAAACTGAGCCACGATACGACGAATGTTTTCTTCGTCCTGAGCCGAGAATTGGATGGGGTAGCGGCTGACACCGACATCATGACCCATCAGCGTCAGTGCTTTCTTCACAACGGCAGGTGAGAAGGCAATGGCGTACAGCGTCTTGCGTAATTCAGCAACTTGTTCCTGAGCTTGATGAGAGCCTTCAATGTCTCCCGCGTGGAAACGATGCCAGATCTGGCTGATGGGTTCTGGCGCGACGTTTGCCAATCCAGAAATACAGGCTGAGCAGCCATCAACAAAACCTTGATGAATCAGTGAATCAGGGCCATTCAGAACGTTAAAGCCTTCTACACCTTTCACCGCTTGCAAATAACCACTCAGGCTTTCATAGCTGCCTGCACTGTCTTTGATACCGATGATGTTTGGGTGATCCGCCAACTTACGTACGGTTTCTGGTGCCAGCGTGTTACCTGTGCGAGCTGGAATGTTGTAGAGGAAGACGGGTACCGTTAGTGCATCGGCGACGGCGGTATAGTGAGCAATCAACTCTTCTTGTTTCAATGGAATAAAATACGGGGTGATCACGGAGACGGCATCGACACCCAGTGCGGCAATGCGCTTCCCTAGCTTGATCGTTTCGCGTGTAGAGATTTCACCGATATGACCAACGACCGGGACTTTACCCGCCACTTCATCAACGCATGTTTCGGTTACCGCTACTTTTTCATCGGTATGTAAAACGAAAAACTCACCGTTGGTACCGTTACAGAAAATACCATTGCCGTATTTCATTTGGCGCTGTACCTGAAGGCGCAGTGCAGCAGGATTGAATTCACCCTGTGCGTCAAACGGCGTAACGATAGCAGTGAGTACTCCAGCAATTTTCTTACTCATTAATCTTTCCTCATTCATACGTAGTCAAAAACGAAAGTTTTAAAACAGCGTTAAATAAATTTCGCGGACATCATCGGCACTGACCTGTGTCGGTACGTTCTTCATCAGACGCTGAACCTGTAGCGCAGCCTCAACCAGATAGGGCAGATGCGATTTTTCTACGCCGAGCTGTTGTAGTGTGTCAGGCAGGTTGAGACGCTTGACCAGATCGGTGAAATAAGCCACCAGTGCCTGAGCTTTTTCCGCTGTACTGAGGGACAACTCCGCATCGGGTAACAGATCGTAAGCTTGCGCAAATTTTTCCTGCGCGGCGGTTTGTACAAAACGCATACAAGGCGCGAGTAGGATGGCATTCGCAGCGCCGTGGGGAATATGGTACTTACCGCCAAGAGGGTAGGACATGGCATGCACCAGGTGAGTACCTGAATGAGCAATGGCCGCACCGCCATAGTAGGAGGCCCACAACATATTCAATTTGGCTTCCAGGTTTTCTGGCTCGCGTACGGAAGCCTCAATATTGGCAAATAATTTTTTCAAGCCGATCAACGCATAGTTATCACTGACTGGGTTGGCGATGGTCGATGTGAAGCATTCGATCAGGTGGCATAACGCGTCGATCCCTGTCGAGGCAGCAATATGGGCAGGCATGCTGATAGTCAGTTCAGGAACCAGAGCAACGTAGTCTGGCAGCATAACCGGCGTGATAATGCCGACTTTAGTTTCTTTTTCAGGGATGGCTAAGATCGCGTTGGGCGTGGCTTCGGAGCCTGTACCCGCCGTCGTTGGAATCAGTAAGGACGTCGTCCGGCGTGTCGGTTTCTCTCCGGCCAACAGGCTTTCCAGCGTGACGGCATCATCACCCGCACATAAAACAGAAAGCAGTTTGGCTACATCCAGTACGCTGCCTCCTCCCACCCCGATAACCAGGTCGGTACGGGTTTGAGGAAGTTGCGCCAGTATGTTGGCGACATCATGTTGGCTGGGTTCGGCGGGAACATTATCTACCAGCAACACCTCTGGAATTTCTTGTTTCACTTGTTCGATCAGTGTCTGTACATCAGGCAGGCTGATGATGTTCTTGTCTGTCACAAACAGCACATGCTGTTTGCCTGCCATAAGATGGCGAATATCCTGTAATACCCGGTAGCCACTGATGACTGTGCTATTGATGTTCATGTGTATTACCTTGTTTTTTACCCATGTTAACAAATGGTGTTGATTTTTTTTAATCAAATTGACTGTTGTTAATCAATCAATACGGCCATTTGCTCGCTTTCGTGGCTATTTTATAAGTTAAATTCATTTTAAATAATTTGAGATTGCTCACATATAATCAAATATGATTTAATATAATCATTGTCAGCAAATTGATAACCCGAGGATAAAGTATGCCGACAGCGCAGCAGACAGCCGTTCATGTATTGGTCGTTGCGGATGACTTTACCGGTGCAAATGATGCCGGTGTCGGCCTGTCTCTTAACGGTGCTCAGGTCAATGTGGTTTTTGACATTAACAAGTTACAGCGTGACTTGTTGGGTGATGCGGTTGTGATTAATACCGACAGTCGTGCTGTCAGCTCAACGCTGGCTGCTCAGCGTACCGCTAAGGCGATTGAGGCATGGTTTTCCGCCGGGGGGAGAGGGTGGGTCTTTAAAAAGATTGATTCTACTTTACGCGGGAATATAGGTGCAGAAATCGAATCAGCCCTCGTTGCGACAGAAGCGCCTTTCGCGCTGATTGTTCCCGCCTCACCGACATTAGGGCGTGTGACCCGCGAGGGGCAGGTTTGGGTTAATGGTTGCCTGTTGACCGATACTGAATTTGCCAGCGATCCAAAAACGCCGGTGATATCAGCTTCTATCATGGCGCGAGTTGCGGAACAAACCACCTTGTCGGCTGTTGAAATCCATTTGTCGGCAGTGCGTGAGCCTGACCTGGCGCAGCAATTACATCATCTGGTTCAGGCCGGTGTAAGGCTGGTGGTTATGGATGCAGAAACGCAAGACGATCTGATAAAGATTATCAGTGCTGCCAACTCGTTATCGTTCCGGCCGCTATTGGTCGGATCATCTGGGCTAAGTGAAGCGCTGGCACAACGTCTTCATTTCCAACCGAAATCATATCGGCCATTGCTTGCGGTAGTTGGGTCAATGAGCGATATCGCTCAAAAACAGATCGTGGCCGCTAGCCATAAACCCAATGTCAATATTATTGATGTCGATATCAATGCGTTACTTTCAGATTCGGCGTTGACGGAAATTAAGCATTGGCGTGATGACATCATTACCACGCTGGTACAACGGCAGCACTGCATTATTCGCACCTGTCACCGCGATAGCCAGCGGTTTGAAATCGATGACTTGTGCCGACACTACGAACTGAGCCGTCAGCAGCTTGGTGAAACGATCAGTCGTGCGCTGGGAGAACTGGTGCGCAGTATTGTGGTTGATAAAAGAATCATGAATCAACAACGGCTGGGTGGGCTGTATTTATCCGGTGGCGACATAGCGATTGCGGTGGCAACGGCTTTGGGGGCTAGCGGCTTTCAGATTAAGGGGCAACTCGCATCCTGCGTGCCTTGGGGAACATTGCTTGACAGTGTGGTCGGCGATATTCCCGTCATGACTAAAGCGGGCGGTTTCGGCAATGAAACCACTCTGCTAGACGTTTTTCGTTTTATTGAGGAGAAGGCCAGTGAGTAAAATTATCGCAGTTACTATGGGTGACCCGGCGGGGATTGGGCCGGAGATTATTATCAAGTCTCTGGCCGAAGGAGAACTTTCCGGTGCGCCTGCCGTTGTCGTTGGGTGTGTACAGACGCTGCGTCGTATTCTCGCGCTGAATGTCGTACCCGCCGTCGAGTTGAAAGTGATTGATCGACCTGCCGATGCTGTTTTTACACCCGGGGTTATTAACATTATTGATGAGCCTCTGGCTGATCCAGAGACGTTAAAACCGGGTCTGGTACAGTCGCAGGCTGGCGATCTGGCCTACCGCTGTATTAAGCGCGCCACCGCATTAGCAATGGCGGGAGAAGTACATGCTATCGCTACTGCACCACTGAATAAGGAAGCGCTCCATTCGGCTGGGCATCTTTATCCGGGGCACACCGAGTTATTGGCCAAGCTAACCAACAGCCGTGACTATGCGATGGTGCTTTATACCGATAAATTGAAAGTGATTCATGTTTCAACACATATCGCATTGCGTAAGTTTCTTGATACCCTTAATCGCGATCGGGTTGAGACGGTGATTGCGATGGCAGATACGTTCCTGAAACGTGTCGGTTTCTCTCATCCTCGTATCGCGGTGGCGGGTGTGAACCCACATGCCGGTGAAAACGGGCTTTTTGGGGATGAAGAGATCAAGATTGTTACACCGTCCGTAGAAGCCATGAAAGCCAAAGGTATTGAGGTATACGGGCCGTGCCCACCGGATACTGTCTATCTGCAAGCTTATGAAGGCCAGTACGATATGGTGGTGGCAATGTATCATGACCAAGGACATATTCCGCTGAAATTGCTCGGTTTTTATGATGGGGTAAATATTACTGCGGGATTGCCTTTTATTCGTACCTCTGCCGATCACGGTACGGCTTTCGATATCGCATGGACGGGAAAAGCGAAGTCTGAGAGTATGGCGATCTCAATCCAGCTTGCCATGCAGCTCGCATAATTTACGCTTAGTGACAGGCTTCTCACGACGAGAGCCATCAATCCAGAGATAATAAGAGCGGGTGTAGGGAGACGTCATGTCTCCCTTGCGTGAGATAATCGTGTTGTCGTTTTATCGGCATCTAAGGGTTAAATGGATGCACATCGTCGAGGAGAAAACATTGAGCGATGCTTTGCGCATAAGCGGAGAGAAAGTGACAGGGCAAAGCCGTCTGGATCAGATTATGGACTATCTGAAGAGTCATAATCTGGTAACGGTAGATGAATTAGTTTCCGTCATTGATGCTTCCCCTGCGACGATCCGTCGCGATCTGATCAAATTGGACGAACAGGGAGTGATTAGTCGCAGCCATGGCGGCGTTACGCTTAATCGTTTCATTCCCTCTCAGCCGACAACCAATGAGAAACTGCAACGTAATTTGCAGGAGAAGCAGTCGATCGCGCGTTATGCCGCCACGCTGGTTCAACCGGGAAGTGCCGTGGTGTTGGATGCGGGCACTACCATGCTGGAGTTGGCTCGTAATCTGACGCATTTACCGTTACGTGTGATTACCGCTGACTTGCAAATTGCACTATTTTTGTCCGAATTTAAACAGATTGAGGTGACCATTATCGGTGGTCGCATTGACGATAGCAGCCAGTCATGTATTGGCGAGCATGGTCGTCGTCTGCTGCGTAGCATTTATCCCGATATCGCTTTTATTAGCTGTAATTCATGGAGCCTGGAAAAAGGCATCACGACGCCGACCGAGGAAAAGGCAGGCGTAAAGCAGGATCTTGGCCTGAATGCCAGCCGACGGGTATTGCTGGCTGATAGCAGTAAATACGGTGCTTACTCTCTGTTCTGTGTCGCACCGCTTACGGACCTAACCGATATTGTCACCGATACAGGGTTACCTCCTGACGTGCAAGCCCAGCTTAAGGCTCAGCCTTTTCATCTGAAATTGGTTTAACGCAGTTGGGGGAGACACTCCCCGACTCCCTCCTCATTGTTTCTACGGTCACGAGCCGCGTGCTGATATATGCCCGCGGTTTACTCAACGTGTTGTGTTCGTTTTCCGCTGCGGATCTCGTCTTCCTGAAAATTTCATTTCCTGACATGCATTCTGTGATCCAGTGACCATTTCTTAACTCTGTCCTCAGCCGGTTATTTACTCATCATAAACTGCGGTGCTAGCATTTCTGTTATGTAATATAGAATTGTGTTTTATAATGTAAAACAAAATAAACGAAGCGTTTGTCATGAGGCCATTAGCATTTGCTGACGTGCGGCGCCTTCCTTCCTTGATATTTGATGCTGTAAGGAGAAGTAAATGGGATTTGCCACAAAATTTGCCGGAATCATTCCACCGGTGTCTTCGATCTTTGCTGCCGATGGTTCGCTGGATGAAGCAGGGATGCAGCGTGTGATTGATCACTTGGTTACTGCGGGTGTGAATGGCTTGTTTTTCCTCGGTACGGGCGGTGAGTTTTCGCAAATGTCAGCACAGGAACGTATGGCATTAACCGAAGCCGTTGTGCGTATGGTAGACCATCGTGTGCCTGTCTTGATTGGTGTGGGTAGCACAAATACACGTGAGGCTGTGGCATTGAGCCAACACGCCCAGGAAGTTGGGGCTGATGCGATTGTTGCTATTAATCCCTATTACTGGCAAATCACCGAAGAAAATCTGATGGGATATTACCGTTCGATTGCCAAGGCCGTCACGTTGCCCGTGATCCTGTATAACTTCCCGAAACTTACTGGGCAGGATCTGTATCCAGATTTAGTGAAACGACTGGCAGATGCCAATGACAATATTGTCGGTATTAAAGACACCATTGATTCGGTTGCGCATCTGCGTGACATGATTACCACCGTGAAATCTGCACATCCTAATTTCAGCGTGTTCTGCGGATTTGACGATCATCTGTTGAATACGATGTTGATGGGAGGGGACGGTGCGATTTCCGCCAGCGGTAATTTTGCACCGGAGTTATCCGTCGGTATTTATCGGGCTATTTGTGATGGCGATTTGGCTCGCGCTGGTGAGATGCATAAAACCATCCTGCAATTGCCGCGCCTTTATCAAATTGACAGTCCTTTCGTCAATGTAGTGAAAGAAGCTATGCGGTTAGTTGGGTTGGATATTTCGACGTTCTGCTTGCCACCAACGCAGCCGCTGAATGACGCCCAGAAAGCACAGGTTCGGCAGACGCTGGTGGATGCTGGTCTGTTACCAAAGTAGTCGCGAATCGCCGATCGTTTTTTATATTGAGCATACTGTCGTGATTGCTGTTACCCAGGGTAAACAGTGATTTTCATTCTATAAAGATAAGTGAAGAAGCCATGTCTATTAATACGATCTTTAATCAAGACAATGCGCAGATCTATAACGTTCAGACGCATGCAGAAGGTCCGCAGGGTGCGCTGCCACTCACTCCGGAAATGTTGATTGATTCACCGAGTGGCCATATTTTCGGCCTGACGCTCAATGCGGGTATGGGATGGGATCCGAACAAGCTATTGGGTAGTGAAGTCCTCATCCTGGGTACGCAGGGCGGGATCCGTGATGCTGATGGTAAGCCAGTTGCGTTAGGCTATCACACGGGACACTGGGAAATTGGTTTGCAAATGCGTGCTGCTGCTGAAGAAGTGGCTCTGCACCGTGGCGTCCCTTTTGCTGGCTATATTAGCGATCCTTGCGATGGTCGTTCTCAGGGCACGACCGGTATGTTTGATTCTTTGCCGTACCGTAACGATGCCGCGATGGTGTTTCGCCGTCTGATTCGTTCTCTCCCTACCCGCAAAGCCGTTATTGGCGTCGCTACCTGTGATAAGGGTTTGCCTGCCATGATGATCGCGCTGTCATCCATGCATGCTTTGCCAACTATCATTGTTCCCGGCGGGGCCACGCTGCCGCCCACGCACGGTGAAGATGCCGGTAAAGTACAAACCATCGGCGCACGTTTCGCTAACCAGGATTTGACGCTGGAAGAAGCGGCGATGCTGGGTTGTCGGGCATGTGCTTCGCCTGGCGGCGGATGTCAGTTCCTTGGTACGGCTGGCACGTCACAAGTGGTTGCTGAAGGTCTGGGATTGGCGTTGCCGCACTCTGCGCTTGCGCCTTCTGGACAGGCCGTTTGGTTGGAAATTGCTCGTCAGTCGGCACGTGCGGTGCTTACGCTGGAGCATAAAGGGCTAACCACTCGCGATATCATAACGGATAAAGCTATTGAAAACGCGATGACGGTCCATGCGGCATTTGGGGGATCGACCAATCTCCTGCTGCATATTCCGGCGATTGCTCATGCTGCCGGTTGTCGTGTTCCAGGGGTAGATGAGTGGACGACAATCAACCGTCGCGTGCCGCGTCTGGTTAGCGTATTGCCTAACGGGCCAGTCTACCATCCGACGGTTCGCGCATTTTTAGCGGGCGGCGTACCGGAAGTCATGCTGCATCTGCGTGCGTTGGGGCTGTTGCATGAAGATGCGATGACGGTCACTGGCGAAACGGTGGGTGACAACTTGGCGTGGTGGGAAACGTCCGATCGTCGCAGAATCTTCCGCGAACGTTTGTTAGAGTTGGATGGCATTCACCCGGATGAGGTGATTATGAGCCCAACGCAAGCACGTACTCGTGGCTTGACATCGACCATTACGTTCCCAGTCGGCAATATTGCGCCGGAAGGGTCTGTTATTAAATCAACTGCGATTGATGATTCGGTGGTCGGGGAGGATGGCGTCTATCGGCATACCGGAAAGGCCAGCGTCTTTACTTCCGAAGAATTAGCGATCAAAGCCATTAAGCATGGTCAGGTCCATGAAGGCGATATCATGGTGATTATCGGTGGCGGGCCATCCGGTACTGGTATGGAGGAAACTTATCAGGTTACCTCCGCGCTGAAGCATTTACCCTATGGCAAACATGTCTCACTGATTACCGATGCCCGTTTCTCTGGCGTATCAACGGGAGCCTGTATCGGGCATGTTGGTCCGGAAGCGCTGGTAGGGGGACCAATTGGTAAACTGCGTAACGGCGATATCATTGAAATCATTGTTGATCGTCAAAAATTATCCGGTTCTATCAACTTTATTGGTACTGACGACAAACCGCTGACGCCGGATGAAGGCGCTGAAGAGTTGGCGAAACGTGAAGCGCATCCTGATCTGAGTGCGCATCCTGACTTACCGGATGATACGCGTCTATGGGCGGCATTACAGGCGGCCAGTGGTGGAACATGGACGGGATGTATTTATGATACCGATAAAATTATCGAAGTATTACAAGCTGGTGTTAAAGCATTAAATAAATAGGCTCGACAACATAGTTTTTAATTAATAAAAAATTAACGTTATATATTACCGTAGATTTTATTGAGTCTACGGTAATAAGAGTAAGTTGATTATGTGATTTGATAATAAAGTGTGGTTTAGCTTTATACTCTACACCCAAATAATTCAGGTGATAAATTTGCCAGAGTTCGATTTGAACATAATCAATCACTGGCAATGCAAAGTATGATTTGATAGTTTGAACAACAGTTTGAATAGTAGTCTTAATTAATCTGGCTAATGCTCTGTGCCTCAATTTTATTAGGCGCAGAGGATAGTTGTATGTCATGTGTCATGAATGAATGGTCTGAATACCAGGGAAATATAAAAACGGAAGTCTATCTTGCCTTAATAATATAAAAGTTGGAGCTAATAAGATGCCTTTATTTATTGTCTGTATCGGGATTTTTTTCCTGCTAATATTAATTATGAAGTTGAAGTTAAATACCTTTGTGTCCTTGCTTATCGTCGCATTTGGTGTCGCGCTGGCGTTAGGTATTCCACTTAATGGTGTCGTGAAATCTATTGAAAAAGGGCTCGGAGGGACATTAGGGCATATCGCGCTGATCTTCGGCGTCGGTGCCATGTTGGGGCGACTTATTGCGGATGCTGGCGGTGCTCATCGTATAGCTGTTACGTTGATTAATCGGTTTGGTGAACGCCATATCCAATGGGCGGTAGTGATTGCGTCGTTTATTGTCGGGATCGCGTTATTCTTTGAAGTAGGATTGGTGCTGTTGATTCCTATCCTGTTTACCATGTCGCGACAGTTAAAGGTTTCTATTCTGCACCTTGGTATCCCTATGATTTCCGCTTTGCTGGTGACGCATGGGTTTTTGCCACCGCACCCAGGGCCAACCATGATCGCGGGTGAATATGGCGCAGATATTGGTACCGTATTATTTTATGGCATCATTGTCGGTGCACCGACGGTCGTTATTTGTGGCCCGGTATTTAATAAGTTTGCAAAGAAAATTGTTCCAGAAGGCTTTAATAAAGTTGGGAATATTGATTCCTTAGGCCAGCAAAAGACATTTGATATTGAAGAAACGCCGGGATTTGGCATCAGCTTATTTACCGCTATGTTACCTGTGATATTGATGTCGATCTCTACCGTGATATCGATGGTTCAGCAGGAAATAGGATTAGCCGATAATTTATTGATCAACGTGATTAAATTTCTCGGTGATGCCTCTGTCGCGATGATCATCTCTTTGCTGTTTGCCATTTATTCAATGGGATTGTCACGAAATATTGCCGTAAAAGACTTGATGTCCTCCTGTAGCTCTGCGGCTGCTGGTATTGGGATGATGCTATTGATCATTGGGGGCGGTGGCGCATTCAAGCAGGTATTGATTGACGGTGGCGTTGGGACGTACGTTGCAGCACTGTTTTCCGGTACATCAGCGTCGCCTATTCTTCTGGCCTGGGGCGTTGCCGCAATTCTGCGTATCTCTCTTGGGTCTGCGACCGTTGCCGCAATTTCTACTGCTGGATTGGTAATCCCTACACTGGCACAGAGTGATGCAAATCTGGCATTGGTCACTCTGGCGACAGGAGCCGGGAGCGCAATTGCCTCTCATGTGAATGATGCCGGTTTTTGGATGATCAAGGAATACTTCGGATTAACCATGAAAGAAACGTTCGCTACCTGGACTTTGCTGTCCACGCTAGTTTCCGTTTTCGGTCTGGCATTCATTTTGATGTTAAATATGGTGATTTGAGTTTGGTTGGCGGGTGGTAAGATCACTCTGGCAATCCGTCCTTCAGCAGAAGGGCGGATTGTTATCGGGTTGAGGATTGTTATTGGGTGAGAATTGTTATCAGGCTATAGTTGAAGCGCTTTCATCGTCAGCCCATTACCCCAGATTGCTTTATTACTTCTTTTCAGACTTAATCGCTTTACCGGACCAGTAACCTGCCAGTAGTGAACCAGAAAGGTTATGCCATACGGAAAACAGTGCGCCTGGCAGGGCAGCCAATGGTGAGAAATAGAGTTTGCCAAGCGTTGCGGCCAAACCGGAGTTTTGCATGCCGACTTCCAATGCCAGAGTACGGCAGGTGGACTCATCAAAGCCGAACAGCTTGCCTCCCCAATAACCACCGAGTAGGCCGATAGCATTGTGTAAGATGACCGCGATGATGACGACCAGACCAACGGAACCAATAAAGCTCTGGCTACCGGCAACCACAGCACTGATGATCAGCAAAATGCAGAGCATGGAAAATGCGGGTAGATAAGGTTCAATACGTTTTACTACCGAATTCATCGAGTGATGAATAATCAGGCCTAGTCCGATAGGAATCACCACAATTTTCACAATGCTGAGTAGCATACCGACGACATCTACCTGAATCTGCGTATCGACATAGAAGCGTGTCAGAAGCGGTGTCGCAAACACGCCAACCAGCGCTGATACCGATGAAATCGTTACTGATAGCGCGACATCTCCCTTTGCCAAATAGATCATGACGTTAGATGCTGTGCCGCTGGCAACGCTCCCCACTAAGATCATGCCAGCAGAGAGGTCGGGCGGCATCTGGAACAGTTTTGCCAATCCCCAGGCAGCTAATGGCATAACCAAATAGTGCAGAAAGGTACCCGCAATTACCGGCGCAGGTCGAACCAAGACGCGTTTGAAATCGCCAATATTTAATGTGACTCCCATACCAAACATAATGAGCATGAGCAATGAGCTAACCCAAGGGCCAATGCCAATAAAGGTTGTAGGAGAATAGTACGCAGCAACCGACAGTAAGACAGCCCACAGAGGGAACAGTCGGGTCATTTTGGCGAGCATGATCAGGATTCCTTATAACTTTGTTGTGTTTTATTTTGTGTCGCTGCCGATCTCCCGGAACGAGGGCAGACAGCCGACGAAGCATGGTACATGAACCTGATGAGAAAAAAGACCCAACCAGTGAAATTGACAGAGAAATGTATTGGGCGGAGGAAATAAAGAGGAGAGGGTAGAGGCATTTAGGACGATGTCAGGCTATCGATTATGCCAATATCGTGGAAGCACGGGATGAAGCACTTGTTGGCATCCATTCCCCTGTGCTTCTTGCGTTGATCACGATGAATAGGTTATTAGCCCGTTCAGTACAACGTGCCTAGTGATTTCAGCCTTCGTAACCCAGTCGCTGAGATAGTGCTTTGGAGGCGGTTTTCATTAATTCAATGTAATCGTTGAACTCTGTTTCAGAAACGCGATTAGTCAGCGTGGACATACTGATTGCCGCGATGATATGGCCCGCGTGGTTTCTTATCGGAACAGAAATACAGCGCACACCTTGCTCGTTTTCCTGATTATCTAAGGCATAGCCATTCTGACGTACAAACTCAAGTTCTTTCAGGTAGGCTTCTTTATTGAGAATGGTATTGGGTGTTTGTTGGGTGAAATTGTAATCTTGCAATAGCGTGTTAACTTCATTCTCAGGATTGAATGCCAGCAGCACTTTCCCAATGGCCGTTGCGTGAATAGGTAAACGTCGTCCAATGCGTGAGAACGTGATGACAGCCAGCTTGCCTTCCACTTTGTCGACGTACACACCTTCTTTGCCATCAAGGATAGCCAGATGCGTGGTTTGGCCGGTTTGTGAGGCGAGATCCAGCAGATAACTGCGTGCCTTTTCACGAATATCGATGGAGTTAACGACCAGATTACCGCGTTCAACCAACTTCATACCTAATCGGTATTTGCCATTTTCCCGGTTTTGATCGATATAACCCGCAACCTGTAATGTTTTTAGCAACGAATGCAGCGTACTTTTATGTAAACCCATCTGGGTACTAATATCGGTAATTTTGATCTCAACATTGTATTCGTCGAAAAGGTCCAGAATGCGTAAAGCTCGTTCTACCGATTGGATGATTGGCATAAGAAAACCAACTGCTTATGAGGGAAAAGGGAATTTTTGAATGGTACTACGTCAGTCTGGGTAAATCAATTTGCTACTTTTGGGCATTTCAGACCGATCGTGTCATTATCGAAACCGTTTCACGCTAAAATGATTCTATTTACGACACAAATCATTTAACCGTTATTGGTGATGTTTCCCATTATACCTTTCATACTTCAAGTTGCTTGTGCGTTGGCTGCGCTCATTACTCGGCTCATCCATGAGCCTCGCCCCGTTGGGGCCGCTGCAAGCCGCGTTCAAATCTGCTCCCGGCAGATTTGTCACCCGAATCACTTACTCAAGTAAGCTCATCGGGATTAAATGAGAGACATCCTGTCTCTCACCGAAGGCCAGCCAAAGGCTGGTCAAATTCGTTCCCGACGAATTTGTCCCTCACTTGCCGCGTTACAAGGCCATAAATGGGCCTTGCCCTAAAGGGTCAACGCAGAGCGTTGTTCAAAACGCTAACGTTTTGTCATGCAACTCGAATTATTTTGGGTATAGGCTAGGTTATGCGACGTATAATCTTTTCCTGATAATCGTCAGCCCGATGTTTATGCAAATAGTCCGTGACTTCTTGTTCCCAGGATTCACCTTTGCCAAGCACGGCACGACTATAGGTTGGGGCATAAAAATAGCGAGTATCATAGAGATTGATTAGCGTTTGATTGATGCCATCAATATTGCAATCAGGACGGTGTAACTGTTGTCTTTCTAGCGCTTGTAACACCCTTGTTTGATGTTCAGGATCCGATTTGAATGTTTGCTCACTGAACTCGCTGAGTACGAGAAACTGAGGCGGTATTTTCTCTTCAATGGCGGCCTGTAAACGATAGTGACCATCGAGGATAATAAATGATGCCAACCCTGCGATATACCATACTAAAATAGGCGGTAAAGTACCTTCTCTGCATTTTTTACGCCACCACTTCAGTCGTCCTGTTTCCTGTTTAATGGGGTATCGCCCAAGGAGTCGATCTTCACCCCACCACCAATCCACCAACGAAATACGTTCGGGAGTGGTGAGATCGGGAAAATTTTCACCGTAGAGTGTCCAGTTACAGTTGATATTATTTGTACTGGGTGGCGTTTGGAAATGCCAACGTTCGATTGGCTGCTTTTGTTCGAGGGGATATGGTGCAGTCGGCGTGACGGGAAACATGGGGCGTAACAACCAGCGTCTGGCGGACAGTAGCGGGACAGGAGCGTCCAGCAGACGACGAGCAAAATAACGACACCATTCGCTGCTCCATGCTGACGCGCCGCGACGTTGAATCCATTCTACGTCTTGTGATGTCACCGGCGGCAACAGCGCTTGCTGATCTGAATGAGCGTCGTTCATCACCAGCCAGACACCGGAATGATCATTCAGCATTGAGGCCCAGAATAACGGTATTTCACGAATGTACAGTGCCATACGGCCATTATGACCACTGCGCATTTCCATTGCCGATGTTGTTGCAGAATCGGCCTGTTTATACAGTTCTAATCCTTGCCAACGGTTATTTCGATCAAGAAGATCCTTCCACCAGTGGTGTGACATCAACTATTTTTCCTTATAGTTAAACCTGACGCGCTTCATTTTCGCTATCCTTTTTGAGGCCTACATCCATTACTCATTAAGGATGGGTCAGGCTTACGATAGACACACCAACCGTTTATAATTACCACGGGTTTCGTGGTAATTATTTGAGTTAGATTGCCCGTTGCCTCTCAATCTCGGCCAGTAAGCGCTGGACTAACCCTGCAGCAAAACGCTGACGACCAACAAGCTCATCTTCGTCTTCGTCGTCTTTGTCGTGGAAGCGTGCGTAGGCAACAGCCCCCACCTTCTCATAGCCTTCACCATGCTCGTCGTCCCCAAAGCGCCTGCCGAGCGCCGCTAGCCCGTCCTGCAAAGCCTCTGGGTGCTGCCCTGAACGAATACGCTGAACGAATAGAGCTGCGACTTCCTGTACCGAGCCTGAGTATCTGATCACGTGGATTAGGTCAGCAGCATCCTTCCTCTCCTGACGTTGATCCAGAGCTAGCGCTTTCAAAATGACAAATGCTGGTACGTCAGCAAATCTCACGATATCTACTGAGAGACCATCACCATCCAGCAACTGGGCAGAAACTGTCTTCTCCTGATACCAGTCGTGGACGATTCGGGCATGCTTAATTGTGAGTGCCGATACTCTTTCCCCATCGACGCTGATGGTCCGGCCTGGTTCCTCATCACCGGCATCCCGAAGAAGCTCAACAACTACTTCAATATGCTCATTAACCCTACGACGCCAGCGCCAGGATGCGGTATTTCCCTCTTCGCCCCCACGGGTGAAGCCCCGTGCTTTTAGCTGCTGCGCAAGGCTAGCGTATTCATTGCCAACTGCCAGTATTTCAAGGTTTAACACTATGTCTACGTCCGAAGTACCAGCATGCAAAGGAACATCGGGCGGAGTCGCTGGCGTGAGGTACCGAGGTACCAAGCCACCGACAAGTCTTAGCGTTTCCTTCAGATTCCCAAAGGCGCTTAGCAGTGTGAGCAATGTCCTCTCGCATGCCAATGTAACATTTTGATCGTATCCAGCCGCTGTACGAGGCTTCAATCCCGTTGCCATAAAGACTCCAATCGTTCTCTAATATGTTCCGCCAGTTCTTTGTTGCGGCCTCGACCATCCAATAAGTCTAAGTAAAGAATGTAAGGACTTGCGAAAAAGATAGGGTGGTCCGAGTGCATATCTCGGTAAAGCAAGCTCGCAGGTTCGCGCTCGATGAGAGTAATGTTCGCCCCTTTGCTCACTGGCTTCAGGCCTAACACATCAGCCATCCTCTCTGCGTAGCCCTTGGGGACAATGATTTCTGCCCCCTCAGTACTGGTCAGCAATGGGGCGTAAACATTAGCCGCTGCAGCACCTGTGAACGCCCACGGATAATCCACCTTCTGACGATCTATCCGTTCCGCTAGGTGGGCCAGCATATCCTTGGGATTTTCGACAAAGGTGTACCACTTTGACCTTTTTTCTTTGCGCTCCTGCCACTGCTCAGACCAAGCGTCCAAAAGCTTACCAGGGCGAGTGAGCATTCTGCGCTTGCTCGGTCCTCCACCAGTAGACTCCACCCACTCACGCAACGTCAGTTCCTGCAGCACGAGAGAGCAGGTGTATGGTGACGTTTCGGCTTGTTCGGCCAGCTCTGTACCAGTTAACCACCCATGACTATTCATCAAAAGCGCGTGTATTACACTTTCACGGGCCTCAGTGAAAAGATCAATGCCCTGAGTGTTCTTCTTGGTACGGTGAGAAGGCTTTTCGATGTTGATGAGCCAGCCGTCATGCTTTAGGTAAAGGCTGCCTCCCAGCTCGAATGAGGCGATATTCTGTTCCCTAAGCTCCTGCTTAGCCCCGGGACTCAATACGCCTGCAGCGAGCAGTCCAATAATAGCTTCGTGACGATGACGAGTTTCGTCCATGCTTCTGTGGAGCTGGTACACAGCATTCCTTAAGTCTCTTGGGTAGACCTCCCTTTTGACTTCGACGAATACCTGTAGGGTTTTACCCATAGCCTTGATCACGATCATGCCATCAAGCTCAACCCCACGAAGCTCGTGTGAAGCATCGAGCACTGAGGCTTCGGAGCCGAATGCTTCAGCAAGAGCCACCATCAGGGCATCCAGCATCTGCCTTTCGAATTCAAACCCTAAACTATGTGAGTAATACTCCATAATATTAGCCTCCAAATCATTATTAGCTGTACAGAAAATAATGCTATCTTAGCTAATATTAGACATTGTTGCATCATTAGCTGCGCAGCTAATAAACCAATTTAGGCTAATCTTTATATTTCCTACCTTGTATTGACTAGCACGCCTGTATGAATGAGGTGTATGGCTCCTTCCTCCCCTGACCGATAGTAAACGGTGTGAGCAGAGTCAGCAGTTCACGGCAGGTTTCATTGGTACGCGGCCCAAACGTATAAGCCAAAACGCCGCCTGTTTTGGTGTTATAGGCATACCAGCGCCAGGCTTGCGAGCTTCATAGGTATAGATGAGCAGACTGACAACGGGGACAATGGACAGTAACGTTGGCTATGAGAGAACCGAAAAAGCGGGCGTTATACCCCAATTCAACTAATTAGATGCATTACCGAACTATGATTCAACCAATCAGGCTTAACCCTATGGGACTTGCAATGGCTGGCGCAAAGTAGGTTATTTCCCCGCAACCAGCCTTTTCCTGACATGCTACATTCCCCTCCCTCTTTCGAGGTTCAAACCCATTACTGGATAAGGGTAAGTCAGGCTCGCAATAGGCATTCCAACAGCCTATGATTAACTCGATGATTTTAGTTAATTGATTGATTTACAAAACAAAATTTCGAACTTAGAACGGAATGTCGTCATCGAAATCCATCGGCGGCTCATTGCTGGCCGCAGGGGCGTTATTTTGCGCAGGACGAGCCGGCTGCGGTTGCGCGTTTCCGCTGAACTGGTTTCCACCCTGCGGTTGTTGAGGTTGTCCCCAACCGCCTTGTTGCTGACCGCCACCTGCGTTACCGCCTGCTGGTGCGCCGCCACCCTGGCGTCCACCTAACATCTGCATGGTGCCGCCGACGTTAACAACCACTTCGGTGGTGTAACGCTCTACGCCAGACTGATCGGCCCATTTACGGGTTTGCAGCGCACCTTCAATGTAAACCTGGGAACCTTTACGCAGATACTCACCTGCGACTTCAGCCAGTTTGCCGAACAGAACAACACGGTGCCATTCGGTTTTTTCTTTCTGCTCGCCAGTTTGTTTGTCACGCCAGCTATCGGACGTGGCCAGAGTGATGTTGGCAACCGCACCACCGTTCGGCATATAGCGAACTTCTGGGTCTTGCCCCAGATGCCCGACGAGAATCACTTTATTAACGCCTCTGCTGGCCATGCTCGTGTCTCCTGATGAATCAATTTATGACAGTCTAAACGATCGATTTTAGCATGATACACATTTGTCGCATACCTGCGAAATAGCTTGCGTAATGAAAGGAAAGCTTGCAGCGTTTGCAGAATAAATGGATCAAGCACTGTATATTCATTCAGCCTTGTTTGTGCCATAATTGCACGTTTCGTACCGGTTGTCTCCATCAGTGAGATGATGAAAAACTGCATTGATTCCGGGAAATGTGTGAATGGATAAGATCGAAGTTCGTGGTGCCCGTACCCATAATCTTAAGAATATCAATCTGATAATTCCTCGCGATAAGCTCATTGTTATCACCGGCCTATCGGGTTCAGGTAAGTCATCGCTTGCGTTTGACACGCTGTATGCCGAAGGGCAACGGCGCTATGTGGAATCCCTCTCTGCCTATGCCCGTCAGTTCTTGTCACTGATGGAAAAGCCGGACGTCGATCATATCGAAGGGCTATCGCCCGCTATCTCTATCGAGCAGAAATCCACTTCGCATAATCCCCGTTCCACGGTCGGGACGATTACTGAAATTCATGACTATCTGCGTTTGCTGTTTGCACGCGTGGGTGAACCGCGCTGTCCAGAGCATAATGTGCCGCTGGATGCACAGACGGTCAGCCAGATGGTGGACAACGTGCTGGCACAGCCGGAAGGTAAACGCCTGATGCTGCTGGCGCCGATCGTGAAAGATCGCAAAGGCGAACACAGTAAAACGCTGGAAAACCTGGCTTCACAAGGCTATATCCGTGCCCGTATCGATGGCGAAGTGTGCGATCTTTCTGATCCGCCCAAGCTGGAGCTACAGAAAAAGCACACGATTGAAGTTGTCATCGATCGTTTTAAAGTTCGTGACGATCTGGCTCAGCGTCTGGCGGAATCATTTGAGACGGCGCTGGAACTTTCCGGTGGTAGCGCTATTGTCGCCAATATGGACGATCCTACCCAGCCAGAGTTGCTATTTTCGGCGAATTTTGCCTGCCCGATCTGTGGTTACAGCATGCATGAGCTGGAACCTCGTATGTTTTCGTTCAATAACCCGGCTGGCGCGTGCCCAAGCTGCGATGGTCTGGGCGTCCAACAGTTTTTCGATCCCGCTCGCGTGGTTCAGAATGCGGAACTGTCACTCGCGGGAGGAGCAATACGCGGTTGGGATCGTCGTAATTTCTACTACTTTCAGATGCTGCGTTCGCTGGCCGATCATTACAAGTTTGACGTTGATGCGCCGTTTGAAAGCCTGAATTCAGCAGTCCAGAACGTGATTCTGTACGGTTCCGGTAAAGAGAACGTCGAATTCAAATACATCAACGATCGCGGTGACACCTCAGTGCGTCGTCATCCGTTCGAAGGTGTGCTGCACAACATGGAACGCCGTTATAAAGAAACGGAATCCACCGCGGTGCGCGAAGAGCTGGCAAAATTTATTAGCAACCGCTCCTGCGCCAGCTGCGGGGGGACGCGCCTGCGTGAAGAGGCACGTAACGTGTTCGTTGAGCAGACAACGCTGCCGCAGATTTCCGATATGAGTATCGGACATGCGATGACGTTCTTCCAGAATATGAAGCTCAGTGGACAACGTGCCCAAATTGCTGAAAAAGTGCTGAAAGAAATTGGTGATCGACTGAAATTCCTGGTGAATGTCGGGCTGAATTATCTGTCGCTATCACGTTCGGCGGAAACGTTATCCGGTGGCGAGGCACAACGTATTCGTCTGGCTAGCCAGATTGGGGCTGGCTTAGTCGGGGTGATGTATGTGCTGGACGAACCGTCTATCGGGCTACATCAACGTGATAATGAGCGCCTGCTGGAAACATTGATTCATTTGCGCAATCTGGGAAATACCGTGATTGTCGTTGAGCATGATGAAGACGCGATTCGTGCTGCCGACCACGTGATTGATATTGGGCCGGGCGCGGGTGTTCACGGTGGGCAGGTCGTGGCTGAAGGGACGATGGCTCAAATCATGGCGGTCCCTGACTCATTGACCGGACAGTTCCTGAGCGGTAAGCGCAAAATTGACGTTCCTGAGCACCGTGTTCCGGCCGATCCAACTAAAGTACTGAAACTGATTGGCGCGAAAGGCAATAATCTAAAAGATGTGACGCTGACGTTGCCTGTTGGGCTTTTTACTTGCGTGACTGGCGTGTCGGGATCGGGTAAATCTACGCTGATTAATGACACGTTGTTCCCTCTGGCGCAGCGTCAGTTAAATGGCGCAACCTTGGCGGAACCCGCTGCGCACCGTGAAATTCAAGGGCTAGAGCATTTCGATAAGGTCATTGATATCGATCAGAGCCCGATAGGGCGCACGCCACGCTCCAACCCGGCGACCTATACTGGGATTTTTACCCCGATCCGTGAATTGTTCGCGGGCGTACCGGAAGCGCGTTCCCGTGGCTATAACCCTGGGCGTTTCAGCTTTAATGTGCGTGGCGGACGTTGTGAGGCTTGTCAGGGAGATGGTGTAATCAAGGTAGAAATGCACTTTCTGCCTGATATCTATGTTCCGTGCGACCAGTGTAAAGGGAAGCGCTATAACCGCGAAACGCTGGAAATCAAATATAAAGGTAAAGGTATCCATGAAGTCTTGGATATGACTATAGAGGAAGCACGTGAGTTCTTTGATGCGATACCTGCTTTAGCTCGTAAGTTACAAACGCTGATGGATGTCGGTTTGTCATATATTCGGCTTGGGCAGTCGGCCACGACGTTATCTGGCGGTGAAGCACAGCGGGTCAAATTAGCGCGAGAGCTATCGAAACGTGGCACGGGCCAGACACTTTATATTCTTGATGAGCCGACAACCGGTCTACATTTTGCCGACATTCAGCAACTGTTGGAGGTTTTGCATCAATTACGCGATCAGGGAAACACCATTGTCGTCATTGAACACAACCTTGATGTCATAAAAACGGCAGACTGGATTGTCGATCTGGGGCCGGAAGGTGGGAGTGGCGGCGGTGAGATCCTGGTTGCCGGGACGCCGGAAACGGTTGCCGAATGTGAAAAATCACACACTGCACGTTTCCTAAAACCGATGTTGGCACGCAATTAAGGGTGAAAGCACTGTAATTATCTACACCGTGAGCGTTTCGTCTCATGGTGTAGCATTCTTCCTTAGTAATATGGGTTATCCATTATTCTTTCTTCACTTTTTATCTTATTGAATATCTATACTGTGTCACTGGTATGTATATGAAGGAAGTTCTTTCGATTAATATTGGTGGATCGTTCTAATTCAGTCGATGAAAATAGATTCATTTTAGCGAAATGAAGAGCAGATAAGCATTATATTGTAATTTGATTGTTTTTTGATCGATTTAATTGAGTCTTCTTTCCTTTTAGAATAATTCATTATTGGTTGACGTTACTATTTTTGTCGTCATCTTATTTTACCTATAAATAGTGATTTTGCCGATCGATTATTGTTTTTTGATAGTTTTCATCTATTATTTGTTTACTTTTGAATGATTTAAACGATCAATGGTATAAAGCTCTTACTTAGCCTGCCGATAAATACCTAACGATTAGGGGTTGTATCACTGGGAATAGAAAATATTGGCGCCTGATCATTACCGTCAATAGGATAAATAAAAAGAGACCGTACAATCTGGTGGCGCGTTATTTTAGTGCTTACTTGAGTCCGATCTGTACGCTTATAAATATTACGGTAATGTTCAACCATGAATATTATTTCCCGTCTCTGAAAATCCACTGTCTGGAGGTCGGTGTACGTTTGGTCGCGTTTTTTTATCTGGTGAGCATCATGGAAAATATCCTTTTTCTCCGGTTTTTCTATCGGCGGGGTATTTGTTTGGGATTTACATTAAACATGCGGTAAATAAAGGGATCGGTAATGCATATATATAATTTAAAAATTGGCTATCGTTTGGGCTCAGGGTTTGCCTTTTTAGTGTTAATGCTTTTTATCGTCAGCCTGCTTTCCATCAGTAAGTTATCCAGTTTTCAGGATAGCGCCAGTGATATCGTTAACGATGTTTATCCACATACGGTGGATGCCAACCAGTTGATTGATGATGTGAATAGCAGTTTGGTGGCTTACCAGAGGCTCTTACTGGTGACAAATCCCGAACAGATCAACAGTACGCTCGATATGATTAATGCTTTTAGAAAAGATATCAGCACGCTGCTTGATTCATTGAGCAAAGGTTTGAGTGATGAAAAATCACAAAAAGCGCTGGTTGAAGTAACGCGTCATCGTTCTCAATATATTGCTTCCGGTGACAAAATGATCAGCCTGATTAAGATTGGCGATCGGCCCGCAGCGGTAGAGGAATTTGCTAATAACATGAATGTTATTCAGCGGGAATATCGTGAAAGTGTGCGCAAAGTTGTGGGCTATCAGAATGAATTAATGAACGTTTCTGTTGATACGATGGCGGAAACGTATATTGAGATACGTAATATTTTGTTGGGCATTTTAGCACTGGGTGCTTTTGCCGGTGTGCTTATTGCCTGGTTCATTACCCGGAGCGTCACGCAACCGATTCAAGAAGCTCTGGCTGTCGCTGATAAAGTGGCGAAAGGCGATCTGACTTCCGTTATTAATACGACGAAAAGAGATGAAACGGGCTTGTTGCTGATGTCGCTGGATCAGATGAATAGCAGTTTGCGTAATATTGTCAGCCAGGTGCGTGATGGAGCAGAGACCATTGCGACAGCAGCTTCCCAGATTGCCGCAGGCAATCAGGATTTATCCGCTCGCACAGAAGAACAGGCTAGCTCGCTAGAGCAGACGGCGTCTTCTATGGAAGAACTGACATCCACTATCAAGAATACAGCGGATAACACGCTTCAAGCGACGGAGATTGCGAATAAGGCCTCGGAGACGGCGAAACGTAGCGGTGAAGTTATGTCATCGGTAACGCACAGAATGCGGGGTATTCGTGATTCTTCAGAGCGTATGGCGGAAATTATTGGTGTGATCGACAGTATCGCTTTCCAGACCAACATCCTGGCATTGAATGCCGCAGTAGAAGCGGCCCGAGCTGGTGAACAAGGGCGTGGATTCGCAGTGGTTGCATCTGAAGTTCGTTCTCTGGCTCAACGAAGTGCAACCGCGGCGAAAGAGATTAAAGAGCTGATTGATGATTCTGTTCACAAGATCCATGACGGTATGGGGTTAGTGGATACGGCAGAAGAAACCATGAACGGTTTGGCCGTGTATGTACAGGATGTGAACGCTATTATCAGCGAAATTGCACAGGCGAGCCGTGAGCAGAGTGATGGTGTAAACCAGATCAATCTGGCGGTCGGGCAGATAGATACCACGACACAACAAAATGCGGCACTGGTAGAAGAATCTGCGGCAGCGGCATTGTCATTGCAGTCTCAGGCGTCATCATTAACGCAAACGGTTAACGCCTTTAAATTGGGTGGTAACCCTGCGGGAGTTGACCCGTCGCGGGAAACGCTGGTGCTACCGGCCAATAGAACACTAGTCCCTGCGACGGTGGTGGGTAAAACAGCGACGCATACGCAAGACTGGACCTCGTTCTGATGAAGTTAAACGAAATGATCAGGAGAAAGCGCGAGACTGATTATTTCGCCAGCTACTGAATGGGGATTATTTTACGAGGCATCCCGGTGCTAGCACCGGGCTTTGCCGTCGCTATGGAAAAGCTATCCGGTTGAGTCAACTTGATTACCGGGATAACTATCACTGATTGGTAATGCGTTGGACTTTGTTATGTACTCATCCAGCGCTTGTATGCTGCCTGTACGGCAGTGAACGAAATGGCCGACGCAATGGATATGTTCTGTCATTTCTAAGCTGCCTATGCGGCAGTGAACTCGGGCGCTGACAACTGGAACAATTTCAGATATTTCTAAGCTGCCTATACGGCAGTGAACGCCGTCCGGTGACGCTCTATGAGTTCGTCCGATTTCTAAGCTGCCTATGCGGCAGTGAACAGGTAACAGCAAAGGCTCGATGCTGCTGATCTTTTCTAAGCTGCCTATGCGGCAGTGAACATGGCTCATTCACTACTACAGATGAAGCAGCATTTCTAAGCTGCCTATGCGGCAGTGAACAGCATGGCTTCATCAATTTGCTCGCGCAATCTTTTCTAAGCTGCCTATGCGGCAGTGAACGTCACCACTTCCTACTCTGTGGGAGGTACGAATTTCTAAGCTGCCTATGCGGCAGTGAACGATGGCGAAAATTTTGATTAAGGAGTTGGAACTTTCTAAGCTGCCTATGCGGCAGTGAACGGTGAGGGTGACGCCAGCAGTGTGCATCTGCTTTTCTAAGCTGCCTATGCGGCAGTGAACAACTTCTTTACGCAGTTGAGCTATTTCGAGTTTTTCTAAGCTGCCTATGCGGCAGTGAACTGCTGGTAAACGAACTTGAACCCTTCCGGCGTTTTCTAAGCTGCCTATGCGGCAGTGAACATAGTGCGATCGTTTCTGTCAGTGAAAATATTTTTCTAAGCTGCCTATGCGGCAGTGAACACGTCATCAGCATCACCCAGCGTGCGCACAATTTTCTAAGCTGCCTATGCGGCAGTGAACCGTTCACAGTTTACGGTAATTACCTAATTCTGAAAGGAAATAAACGATTTTTCACGAACCCCCCTTTTTTATCATGGTAGATAATAGAAATTAAAAATCAATGAGTTATGACGATACGTAAAAAAATGGTCATTAATGTATGGCAAAAATTTTATTTTTCGTCGATAAGCCTATGCTGGGTATCTGCATATGCTATGGATATACAATCGAGTGATTAATATCTATACTTAGCTTATGTTTTAGCCAGCAATAATAAATAGTAAGTGGCTGACTGAATTTTATATGAAGGAGGAGGTGCACCGTGCGTATTGTTTCGGTATTTAAAAATGGTAACAACCGTGCTATCCGCTTGCCGCGTGATATGGATTTTGAGGGTGTCAACGAATTGGAGATCGTGCGCGAAGGAGATACCATCATGCTGCGTCCAGTGAAGCCCAATTGGCATTCGTTCCTACAAGAAGAACGCGCTGACGCTGACTTTATGACAGAACGTCAGGATGTGATTGAAGAGGGGAGATTCGAACTGTGAACCGCTTGTTCATGCTGGATACCAATATCTGTTCCTTCATTATGCGTGAACACCCAGTGGCAGTGATTGATAAGTTGCAGCGGTGCACGTTACGACGTGATCGAATTGTGGTTTCTGCTATCACTTACGCCGAAATGCGCTTTGGAGCGGTTGGCAAAAAAGCGTCGCCACGCCATATGCAACTGGTTGATGCTTTCTGTCGTCGACTCGATGCGGTACTTCCTTGGGATAGCGAAGCGGTAGACGCGACGACGAAAATCAAAATTGCATTAGCCGCGGCTGGTACACCCATTGGCCCAAATGATACGGCCATCGCCGGTCATGCCATCAGCGCTAAGGCTATATTGGTTACCAATAATCTGAGAGAGTTTGAACGCGTGCCGGGATTGACGCTAGAAGATTGGGTTAAATAGTTGCTGATGGTGATATCTGCCTATCCGGCAGTGAACGAGGGTTATCCCGCCGGAAGCCCAGCGAAGCTTTTCTAAGCTGCCTATACGGCAGTGAACATTGAGTGCGGCACTGAAGAACGGCGAAACCCTTTTCTAAGCTGCCTATACGGCAGTGAACAGATCCTCAGTATCTCGGCACGAACCGTGTACCTTTCTAAGCTGCCTATACGGCAGTGAACGAACCCCCCTTTTTTGGAATAGCGTTTTTGTGTTTCTAAGCTGCCTATACGGCAGTGAACGCTTTCCATCTTGTTTGCCCATTCCTTGTTGTTTTCTAAGCTGCCTATACGGCAGTGAACGCGCCAGTCGTAAACGCATTACTTGACGACGCTTTCTAAGCTGCCTATACGGCAGTGAACTGGTCTGGGAAAAGCCAATATTGTGCCTTTAGTTTCTAAGCTGCCTATACGGCAGTGAACACTTGTGTGGCATGGCAAGGAATCGAGCCTGATTTCTAAGCTGCCTATACGGCAGTGAACCCCTCTTTCAGCGAAATAGATTTCCGTTTCATTTTCTAAGCTGCCTATACGGCAGTGAACACGGAATAAAACAAGCTGATGTTACTGCTATTTTTCTAAGCTGCCTATACGGCAGTGAACCAATGCGAAGGCCGTTGGTGATTTTGGTATTGTTTCTAAGCTGCCTATACGGCAGTGAACATCATATCCAGAAAGTCAGCTCTCGATATAGATTTCTAAGCTGCCTATACGGCAGTGAACGCGAACGTATCCCAGCTTGCCACCAGCTCATCTTTCTAAGCTGCCTATACGGCAGTGAACATGACAATCCAGCCCTCACGCCGTGCAAGTTCTTTCTAAGCTGCCTATACGGCAGTGAACCTCCGCGCCACTCGCTTTATGTAAAGCGTTTATTTCTAAGCTGCCTATACGGCAGTGAACTGTATCTATGACGCAGTAAGCGATGCTGCTATTTTCTAAGCTGCCTATACGGCAGTGAACAAATTAACTAACGCCCTAATGGGTTTGGAGATTTTCTAAGCTGCCTATACGGCAGTGAACGTGCATCAAGTCTGAAATTGATAACAGAGTAATTTCTAAGCTGCCTATACGGCAGTGAACAGGGAATGGTGTTCCTTCCTGCTCCCATTGACTTTCTAAGCTGCCTATACGGCAGTGAACTTTATCTGTATCTTTACCTCACAGCAGGACGCTTTCTAAGCTGCCTATACGGCAGTGAACAGAACTACCAGACGGCGGCGGATTGTCTGCGATTTCTAAGCTGCCTATACGGCAGTGAACTGGTCTGGGAAAAGCCAATATTGTGCCTTTAGTTTCTAAGCTGCCTATACGGCAGTGAACACTTGTGTGGCATGGCAAGGAATCGAGCCTGATTTCTAAGCTGCCTATACGGCAGTGAACCCCTCTTTCAGCGAAATAGATTTCCGTTTCATTTTCTAAGCTGCCTATACGGCAGTGAACATGTTTGCGCGCTGCGGTAGCGGCAAGAACATTTTCTAAGCTGCCTATACGGCAGTGAACGTTGTCGCTGCTGACGCAGTGCTCGCAGCAGTTTTCTAAGCTGCCTATACGGCAGTGAACTACCTCTTCGACCGTTGGATAAAAGATGTCGCTTTCTAAGCTGCCTATACGGCAGTGAACCAGTTCGATAGCTCTGGCTTTCTCCCAGCGCATTTCTAAGCTGCCTATACGGCAGTGAACACCCCTCGTTGATTGTGCCGATCACCTCGCCTTTTCTAAGCTGCCTATACGGCAGTGAACCGTTAAGTTTTTACACTAACGACCAGATTTTTAAAGAGAATGTGACTTTTTTGGCGAAAAACCCTTTTTCATTAAAGCGACCAACTGCAATTAAAAATCAATAAGTTACAGTTGGTCGCTAAAAAAGGGTTAGAACCACGGAACGGTGGCTTCTGCGCTTAAACCGTAGGAAGAGAAACGGCCAGCGACGGAGGTGTCCTGTAGCGGGCCATGTTCCACAAACACGAAAAACATCTGCCCGTTGGACAAGCTTTTGATTTGCACAAACGGCAGTGCGCTGCGTTTTTCCACCGCATCGGGAATTCGTGCTGCGGCTTCCGCTTCCGTTAGCCAGCCTTTTTTTACCGAGCGTCGGCGTAACCGTTCGGCGCTGCTCTTGAGCTGAACGCGGCGTACGGTGCGAAATTTCACGCCGTCAGGGATGGCTTTACACTCAGAAACCTGCGTGTAATCCCGCAATCCTTTCAGCCAGGCCGTTTGCTCCAGCGTAGAGAGCGCCTCTTTTGTACCGTGTAGCCGCAGGCATTCCCCCAGCGTTTTACCCACTTGGGGAAAGCTGATCCCAATCTTGCCATCCGCCACCTGTCCGAGCGCCCGGTGCAGTTTGGCAAACAGCGCGTTCAAGAGCTGCGAGGCAGTGAACTCGGGATCGGGCTGGACGCGAATATCAATGTAGTGATCCATACCGCCACCTTATTCGCCTTTTTCACCAAACACGCCGCCGCGAATCAGCGTGGCGATCACATAGTGCTGCTGCTCCGGTGCAGGAACATCGCCTTTAATCACCCAGTTATCCAACAGCGTGTAAAAATCCATTTTATCTTTGGGCTGGCGGTAGGCTTTACCGCGGCTGGTCACGGAACCGTAAGGCTCGACGGCAATCGGACCAGCTTCATCGGCGGCGGGATACCAGTCATCAACGGTGCGCAGCGCGTTACCGATTTTCTGCGAGTGAATGGCGGCGACGTCATTCACCTGATAGAGAATCTTGCTCTTGCCGTTACGCGCTTTTTCATCGAGCACCAGTTCCTGAGAAGGGAAGACCTCCTGCCCGTTGCCGAGCTGCACGTAGGCTTCCACGGTAAAAAGTGCCGAGGCGTCACCTGCCAGACCTTGCTCAATCGCCTGTGCTAATGCGGCAAGGTCACCCGTTGGCTGGCTGAATTGGCGCAGCGAATAGTCTTCACCATTGAATTCCCAACTCAGCTCACCTGTGGTAACCACCACGCGAATGGCTTCCGCCCCGACGCGGTTGCGCCACAGAAAACGACCGTTTGCGATGTTCTCCGCATAGCGTGCCGCCAGTGTGCCAAAACCTTGATCCTGAGCGTATCCGGTGATGATGTTACCCAGCGCGGTTTGATAATCCTGATCGTTACAGACCGAGGGCTGTGCCAGATTACCGAGTACCCGAAGGGTAAACACGACTTTCAGGGTATCGGCTCCGAAGGGAAGGGCGGCAACGTCTACGGTTTGCAGGTTGGCTTTCTGGATTTCTGCATCCAGTTTGGCTGGGTCGCTGGTGAGGGCATTTTTCAGGCGGTTGGAGATCGTCCCGCGCACCGATTTCTCCTGAATGGCAATAGGCGTCCAGTTATCCTGCTGCGTCCAGTTGCCTGCGTACATTACTGCGTCCGAATTCGCTAGCTTGCGTTCAAAAGCCAGTACCGATGCGGTTTTTAAACTTGTTGGTGCTTTTGCCATGATGTCGTCCTTTTTAGTAATCGAATTCGTAGGAAGTGTCTTCTGCTGCTGAATGGGTGTCCGCTAATTGGCGGCAGTGGTAATCGCCGTTCTGATAGTCGTACTCCCAGAGTATCTGGCGGATATCACTGATGCGGTGCGCGCCTTGCCATTCACCGATGCCGTAGGCGGCTTCGGCAAAACAGAATGGCGTGTGCGGATCGCGGGTTTTATCGACTTCACCGGGTGCATAAAGCGGCGAAATGGCGCGATAGCCGATCATTAGCGGGATCAGGAAGCCGCCACCACCGGGTTTGGGCTGGTATTGCCACTGTACATTGCTCCCGTTGGGATCACGCTCTGCCCGCATTTTTAACGCGGCGAAATCCAGCCAGGCATCGATCAGTTCCGCGTGCGGATTGTCCTGCTGTAGCGTCTGGAAATGGTCATGCAGTAGCGATGTGCGATCTTTGAGTACAAAGCCAGGTAACAAACGGCGCATAACTTTACGGGTTTCCGCTGCGTCGCTGGGTAATGACTGAATGGTGACGCGCTCGATATCGACAATCGTGCCGCCCGCCAGCCGCTGGCACTGTGCCTGCTGAGTGAGGAAATCACGCAATGCCGTGGTATCCGCCGGAATCTGTCCCTCGCAGCGGATTAGCAGCGAAACGGTCATGTGCATACGGCCTTCTTCATTGAAGGCAGCGGTTTTCGCCTCTTTGGTCAATGGGTTGCGAGTCAGAGCGAAACTCCGTTCCCAGCTAGAACCGTAGGCGTGTAGCTGGTGTTGATGGCTCACCACGCCACAACCTTCCAGCGTTAACCCGTGGCTGGACTGTAATTTACGCGACAGTGCATGGGTAAAGCCGAGAAAATGCGTAATGGCGGGGAAACCGTAGGTCAATCCGGCAATGGCGTTGGCGTTTTCGACTTTGATATGACGCAGAATAATTAACGTACTCATGCCAGATCCTCTTTCAGTGCGTTTTCCATTTCACGCATCCGGCGCTTGAACAGCGCAGCAGTAGACCATTCACGGCGTTCGACTTCGCCGAAGATCAATGCTTCATGCTTGAGTCGCAGATTCAGCCAGCGGCCAAAATCGTAGGCTACAGCCTGTTGCCAGTCTCCTGCTTCACGCTCGCGATGGAAAACTGTATCTGTTTTTGCACGATAGGGATCGAGCCATAGCTGCTGAGCGCGTTTCAGTTCAGACTCCGTGCTCCAGCCAGAAGGCAAGTTTTGTACGCTGGTAACGTAGAAGAAGAGCTGATCGATCAGCTGATCGAGGTAACGCAGGCGCTGTTGACGAATGTCGCGATTGTTTTCCACCGCTTTGACGCTGAGCAGAAAGCGCTGCATCTGCGTTAACGTCGCTCGGGTGTGATAGTCCACCTCGCCGCGTGGACGAAAAATAGATTCATGCTGCTGCGGTGGTTTTTCAACGCTGTTCCACTGCGGCGGTGCGCAACTGAGCAAATAGGAACGGCCGCTGCGGCTACTGTTTAGCGACGAGATATTTTGCGGCTTGGTGCCTCCCATATTCTGTACTGCCAGATTGGGATAGCTGATATCAAGCTGGTCGTGCCACAGATTATCTTTGCGTGCTTTGCGGATATCCTTAGCTTCATCACCAAAGCGCACGGCATTAACCCGCTGGTGGAGTGCATGAGCGAGTGAAGAAGAGTAAAGCGGGCTGAGCAGATGGTATTCACCATTTTCGAGTGGAAAATAGATCTGTTTGGCTAGCTTATGCGAGCTGGGCTGGCGATCGGTAAAGACCTGCTGAAACCCTGCCAGCCACTGCATGAGCTGTTCGGGGCTTTCTGCCAGCGCTTCTAATGCACTGTGGTCGCCGTGCTGTAAGGCAGCGACCAGCGAATCACCTTCGTGTTCGGTCTGTAGCAACTTGGCGACATCAAGGGCGGCCGCGTTGCCGACGGCATCAATAGCGGGTTGTGCCAGCGTCGCGGTGGAAAGTGTTTTGGAATCTGCTACCGTTTCAGCACTAAAGATGCTGCTGCCTTTGGCATCACTGTGGGTAAATTTCAAGGCGTGGGTGACCAGACTGATTTGTCCGGCGCGGCTGGCGGCATCGGTTAACCAAGCGCGAACCTCATGTTTTTTCTCGATCTCTCGCCGCTTCTCGGCCAGCTCCAATTCCTCTGCGGCTAACGCTTCACCGCTGAGCGCCGCGCGTTTCTTCTCTGCCTCTTTATCGAACGCATCCAGTTTGGCCTGCTTTCGGGTGCTGATGTAGGACACGATGAACTGTGTCAGCCTGTTTTCTTCCATTCCTCCTCCTGTTGTTATTTTTGTCATTGTGCAAACACCCCTAACAGCGGGTGCCAGAGCCAGTCTTTTTTCTCATCTTCCCGCAGGCGGATTTCGCCAAAGCGAGCACTGACCCAGCTTAGTTCCCACTGTTTTTCCTCCGCCAGTCGTTGATACAACGCGTGGTAGTCAGGATTGATCCAGGCACAAACGCCCTCTGCCATGTGCAGCGAAGTAGGGCGGATCACATCGCTTTGCTTCCAGCCACTGGGGCCATCGTCCTGCACCATGAAAACGGGTTCTTCGTCGTCATCAGCGATCCACAGAGTGTACGCTTCATCTTTCGCCGATTGACGAAACGGTGTGCGCCGTTGAAGTTCGCCATTCCAGTGCGGATGTGCTCGCCACCAGAATGCAGCGGGCGGGCGTTTCAGGTCATCGAGCTTTTGATTGGTGAGGCCAAACAGCGTTTTTCCTAATACCGCGTGTTCTAACGCTACCAGTGAAAACGGTTTGGTGAAGGCGGCAGGCTGCACAATACGCGGGGCGGCACTGAGGTGGCGATAGTCCTTCTCTTGCAATAGCTGACGAAGGTCGTGCGCATCCAGCCGGTCATTTTTCGATTCAAAACCGGGTTGACAGTACGCGACGTCTTCTCCTCTCAGCGCACGAATATTGTGGCTAAGTAGATAGATATTGGGGGTTTTAGGTACGTGCTGCTCATCCTGCCGATGGCGTAATATGCGTCCGGCAAGCTGGATAAGCGAACGCATTGAGCTAGGTTCGACTATTGCCCAGTCGTAATCATGATCTCTGCCGACTTCGGCGACCGAGGTCGCTAACACCACAAAGATATGATGCTGCTGCGGTGCGTTTTCTATCGCCTGACGAATTTCTGTTACCTGCCACAGCGCATTGGCGTCGCTACGCATCAGTGCGGCATCGAGCCGTTGCTCAATATAGGATCGCATCGCTAACGGGTGCTGACTGTGATAAACGCAGTAGTGAATACAGGTATCCGGCGGCGAGGGCAGAGCAAGCAATTGACGAGCGACGGCAATCAGCGGGTTGATATTCGCCATTCTAACCAACCCGAGTGAAACGGTTTTGCTGTTCTCATGCTGTTGGTGGTGTTGGGAATGTAAATCGAGCGCCCGTGGATGGATGGCCTGCGCGACGGCCAAATGCACATCGTCCGCATTTTTGCTGGGGCTGCTTATCGGCACGATAGTGGCGAAGCGTAGCGGGAGTTCATCTTTCGTCAGATTTTTCAGCCGCTGCTGCACGAACGCATCGTGTTTGGTCATGAAATTTTTCACGTCGCCGTATTGCTCATGCTGACAGTCAAATTCATCAAACCAGCCGCAGCACACATTCAATGGCGTATTCGGCGTGCCGTAAGCCTGTTGCCAGGCGGCACGGCCATCAAGATAGGCACCGAACAGCGCACGAATTAACGCCGGTGGTAATGTGGCTGAAGAAAGCAACACGCGTGAACCTAACATACCCGCCCAGTTAACCAAACGACACAGCGCGGGCAAGTCTTCCAGACCAAAATCATCCGGCTCATCCAGCACCAGATCGGAGGTCAAGAGACGTAGCATCGGGGCAATTTGGTGGCCGCCGCGCAGCCCTTCGGTGGCGGGCATCAGGTGGTCGATAGTGGTCACCAGCACGGGCGCACTCAGTAATTGATGCAGGGTGGGGCTACGTTCTAGCCATGTTTTTAGCCGACCATCATCCAGCGATCCGTCGTAACGAACATATTGATGTTCAGAGAACAGTGGAGCGGCGGATTCACTGCCTGTCTGCGGTGTATTCTTCTCGCGCTGTTCATTTTCATTGCGCATTTCATGGAGGTCTTGTACAGCTTGTGAGCCAATCAGCACTGCTAAGTCGTCTTCTTCCAGCATTAGGCGCTGCCGTAGCGCATCACCCGTTTGCAACGTCAGCGTTCGTAACCCTAACGCAACGGAGAAGCGACAGCCGATGGATTCGTCCGACAGGCCATACATGATTCGAGCGTTAGCGAAGGTTTTCCCTCGACCCGTCGATGCCATGTTGACGCCAAAGAAACCGTGCTGTTTGCTGGATTCACGAATAGAACAAGCAAGGTCGAATGCGCGATCTTGCCAGCGAAAGCGCGGGTGCGTGCTACGTTGCCGAAACCCTTTGTGACGGGTGATGGCTGGGAGGGTGTCACGTAGGTGCGGCAAGCTGCGTCCCAGCAGTAGGGCATTTTGCCCGACGCCGACGCAGTGTTCGTCCAGCTTCTGTTTATATTCCTTTGTCTTGAAATCGGTATTAGCCCAAACCCGATAAGCGGGATCCTGCCAGCCAACCGTTGGATCGCCTGCTGAATAATGGTGGTCCGCCAGCATGAGTGCGAGACGAGCCAGATGCACGGTCAACCGTTGATCTAATTGGCTGAAATGCATGAATGAAGGCAACTTCCGTGCGCGGCTTGCAAATTTTTTCGCCTTCTCGCGCCAGACCTTGCTGCGCAGCGGCGTGCCATGCGGAAACTGCCAGTTTTGCTCTTGTTCAGACGGCATCCAGTCGGTCTTGCAGTGGTTGAGTGCATTCCATTGCGGAGAAAGATGCTTGGTTAACCATGTTTCCACGAAACTTAACTGTGGCTTGATGCTGTTTGGTGCGAGCTGTGAGAACTCATTAAATACCGGCAAACGGTGGTGAGAAACAATGAGCCAGGCGACGGTTTGCGCTAGTGGCGGCAAGGAGAGAAATGGGCTATCGCTTAACGTTGGCTTATCCTGTTGCAACTCTGCCAGCAGTGCGGTTTCCGCTTCAGGAGTGATTGTACTGAGCGTGGCTAGCCAACTTTTGTCATCTTGCTCTCCCACGAAGGCCTGAAATAGTCGCAGTGATATCCACTCGTGCCGATACGGTTGACTGCGCGGGCCCGCGCCGCTCAGGCCCGCCTGAAATAACGCGTTGGCCTTGCCGATATCGTGAAATAACCCAGCAATGGCCGCCAGCAGGCTAAACACCTCGGCGCTGTGCCACGGGTTTTCATCTTTCGAGCGCAAAACATCCCGGCTGGTGGTGTTGGTTGGCACGCTCCCTTGGGCATTAAAACGCCGTAGATTGCCGACGATCCACAGTAGTTCTGTGTGGTTTGCACTGCGAACCCAGTGACAGGCGACGGCCGTATTACGCCGCGCCGTTTTGCGCAACAGCTTGCGTAGTGTGTTCAGCCCTTCCTGCGTGATGGCGGTTTGCCACGTACGTTCGCCCTTGCGCTCGGCAAACTGGTCCAGTACTCGGCGGGTTTCGACCAGCGCGCGCTTATTACATTCAGAAATCAGCAGAATGTTCATCGAGCTACCTGACTCAGGTTGCTGGCGACATCCTGCAAACTACCGATCATCACATCCAGCGCCTCGGATTGTTGGAACGCGGTCAGGCAGCGCTGACGAAATTCTTGTTCCTCTTCGCCTTCCATTGCGGCAATAAACGCCTGCGGCAGTACGAGTGCGTCCTTAATTAAATCGGCGACGTCGAATACCAGCCCGCCACGACGCGTTTTACCATGCAACACGGCTAATCCGTGCGGCAGACCCAGAACCCACGTCGAGACGGCAGCCAGTCCATAAGCTAAGTAGTTGCCGTGATCGAGAAAACGGTTAGCTAGATCGGTACCGCCGCCGCGTTTGGCGCGAGTAAAGTCGCCATAGCTCACGGCATTGGCGGCCAGTCTATACAGGGCTTTGGTCATCATCGCTTCTTGTACCAGCACGTCATTGCTGGTGTGGCAGTCGGTTAGCCCTTTTTCATAGCGATCAAGAAGTGCCTGAAGATGGTCGGCCTTAAAGGTAAAGCGGGATTCGCGGGACAGACGGGAACCCAGCCAGTGCTGACGAATCTGCGCTATCCGCACCTGCTGGAAAGCGATGGCAGCGGCCAGCCTTTTCTCGTCATCGAACCAAAAGCTCACCCAATCCTGTAAATATTCGGTTGGCCGATATTCGCTCTGTGGCGATAGCCAGGACACTGCGATTTCTGCTTCGTTAGCAGCGAACAGCGGAGTACCGCCGCCGCCACAAAAACCGACCATTACACCTGCTCTGGCAAATTCCCGCATCGCCGCCTGCGTAACCGAAGTGCCGGTTCCCAACATCACCACGCTGGTATTGGCGATGGGGATATTCCAGTACAAAGACTGATTCCCTTCTTCCGTGACATATTCGACACGGCCACCATTAACGAGAATACGACAATGCTGGAGGTAATAAACATTGGCACGTTTGGAATGCAGAATAGTTTTTAAGTCCGAAGGGCTAAAGACGTTATCCATAATGTATTTTCTGCTGCGAACGATAATAGGCGTTGACGCCAGCGAAATTAATCGCAGGCTAACTATTTAATAAATAAAAATATAATCTTCAGAAAACTAACGAGAATCAGCCTATCACAAATATTCTTAAAAAATGGTGACCGTAAGAAATATTACCCAAACTCAGACCCTTTTTATTTGGTTTATTTCACAGGCTTAACAATCAATGAGTTACAGATAGGCTGGAAAAAAGGGTTTTTACGGCAAAAACGGCAATTGCTACTAAGAAAACAAATCGTTAGAGTGATCGGGCTACAGGTTCACTGCCGTATAGGCAGCTTAGAAAACAAAGGCCGCCATTCGCGCAGGGTATAGCAAGTTCACTGCCGTATAGGCAGCTTAGAAAAGTACTGCGCGGTCGCTGACCAAAAGTGTTGAGTTCACTGCCGTATAGGCAGCTTAGAAAACTTGCCGCATTTTTACGGCTCTCGCTAACCCGTTCACTGCCGTATAGGCAGCTTAGAAAAGCGGGTGTCGATGTGGTTGGCGGAGGAATTAGTTCACTGCCGTATAGGCAGCTTAGAAAGATTTGAACAGTCGTTAAATAATGGCGTAATCGGTTCACTGCCGTATAGGCAGCTTAGAAAATCCGGTTTGCCGAGCGCCGATAACCTTCGTAGTTCACTGCCGTATAGGCAGCTTAGAAATCGCCGCTTTAATCCTATTGACGCACAGTAAAGTTCACTGCCGTATAGGCAGCTTAGAAAACGAACAGGAATTACCGAAGCTACAGGAAAAGGGTTCACTGCCGTATAGGCAGCTTAGAAAGTTCCGGCGACACCAGCCGCGCCGATCATTGCGTTCACTGCCGTATAGGCAGCTTAGAAATCAGCTCGCTGGATTCCTCTAGTATTGCATCAGTTCACTGCCGTATAGGCAGCTTAGAAATATAACGTCAACCTTCAGACAGCCGCCGCCGCGTTCACTGCCGTATAGGCAGCTTAGAAATCAAGCCGGATACCGTCACGAAAATCACTTTCGTTCACTGCCGTATAGGCAGCTTAGAAATCTTTTAGCCGAAACCGGAACATCGTCAATTTGTTCACTGCCGTATAGGCAGCTTAGAAATACAACGTGCAGCAATTCTATTTCCCTAACGTGGTTCACTGCCGTATAGGCAGCTTAGAAAATCATCGTTAATATCCGCAAGATAGGTAAACCGTTCACTGCCGTATAGGCAGCTTAGAAATGGACCCGGCGATCCCCACGAGATTGCTACCAGTTCACTGCCGTATAGGCAGCTTAGAAACAACCCGTGGACGGCCCTCCAAGATTGATTTGGTTCACTGCCGTATAGGCAGCTTAGAAAATGTAAACCGTATTAAAGAGGCCGCTATCGAAGTTCACTGCCGTATAGGCAGCTTAGAAATATTTGCCAATTAAAGCGGCAAAACAATACGCGTTCACTGCCGTATAGGCAGCTTAGAAAATTCTCGAAAGAGTGGCTTGCGTGGTCTAAATGTTCACTGCCGTATAGGCAGCTTAGAAATCAGTCTAAGCCCAGCTCTAGCCGGGTGCGTTGTTCACTGCCGTACAGGCAGCTTAGAAATTAAACAAACTCACTTGCGGTAAGCATACAGAGTTCACTGCCGTACAGGCAGCTTAGAAAGTGTCGCACCAGTTCCGGGTCTTTGAGGTCTTGTTCACTGCCGTATAGGCAGCTTAGAAAATCGAAAACTTTGGAGTTTCTGTTTCATTTAATTTCACTGCCGTTCAGGCAGCAAAAAACTAAAACGTCACGAAAATCGATGATAAAAAAGTCATCCACAACGTGGAGTAAAAAGCTGGTAGTCTGTTTGTTTATGGCCTGACACGGTTTAGGGAACGTGATGTATAACATTGATGACTTCGATCTGAAAATTCTGACGCTGTTACAAACTAACGGTCGTTTGACCAATCAGGAACTCAGTGAACTGGTTGGGCTTTCCGCTTCTCAGTGTTCTCGCCGTCGTATTGCGCTGGAACAGGCGCAACTGATTCTCGGCTATCATGCTCGTCTCTCTCCCAATGCGGTTGGACTGGAGTGTCTGGGATTAATTGAAGTGCGTTTGATCAACCATACCAGTGAATATATTGAACGTTTTCATCACATGCTGGGAGAGGTTGACGCCATTATTGATGCCTATAAAACCACGGGCGATGCTGATTACCTGCTCAAAGTCGCCGTTGCCGATCTCCCTGGGCTAAGTGCTCTTATTAGTCAGATCTTGTCGCAAAATAAGAGTGTGGCGCACCTGAAAACGTCTGTTGTTCTCAATCGACTAAAAGAAAATGGTCGGGTGGTTCCAGATACGCCATGACTTCCTATGCATAGGAAAAATTGCACCAGCCTTCTCATTCATGATAAGCATATTCATACGCTAAAATATTCGAGTTCGGGAGAACGACACTGTGTTTCAAAACGTTGAAGCCTACGCAGGCGATCCTATTTTGTCTCTGATGGAAACATTCAAACAAGATCCGCGTGCCGATAAGATTAATTTGAGTATCGGGCTGTACTATAACGAACAAAATATTATTCCCCAGCTTCGAGCGGTTAGTGCTGCCGAAGAAGTTCGACAGCCACTATTCAAAAAAGCGAGCTCTTATTTGCCGATGGAAGGCTTGCAATCGTATCGTACCGCCATTCAGCATCTGCTGTTTGGAGAAGACCATCCGGTTTTGAGTGCGAATCGCGTGGCGACTATCCAGACGCTGGGCGGTTCTGGTGCTCTGAAAATTGGTGCCGATTTTCTGAAACGCTATTTTCCGGATTCATCAGTGTGGGTTAGCGATCCTACCTGGGAAAACCATATTGCTATTTTTTCCGGTGCTGGTTTTAACGTTCATACCTATCCTTATTTTGATGTTGAAAGCTTGGGCGTGAAATTTGATGCCATGCTGTCAACATTGCAGGAATTACCGAGACACAGCATCGTGTTGCTGCATCCTTGTTGCCACAATCCAACGGGTTCAGATCTCACTAACGAACAATGGGATCGCGTGATTGAAGTGGTTATCAGCCGTGAACTGATCCCTTTTATGGATATTGCTTATCAAGGTTTTGGCGCGGGGATCGCAGAAGATGCTTACGCGATTCGTGCCGTCGCGCGTGCTGGTGCTCCCGCGCTGATAGCCAACTCGTTCTCCAAAATCTTCTCGTTGTACAGCGAACGTGTCGGCGGGCTTTCCGTTATTTGTGACGATGCAGATAGCGCTCAGCGTGTCTTGGGGCAGTTGAAAGCAACCGTGCGCCGTAACTATTCTTCTCCGCCAAATTTTGGTGCTCAGATTGTTTCCTGCGTACTAAACGATGAAGAATTGAATGCTAGCTGGCGTGCTGAAGTAGAAGAAATGCGCTCGCGCATTATTGAAATGCGTCAAACGTTGGTTTCTGCGCTAAAAACCGCGTTGCCTAATCATGATTTTGATTATTTGTTAACCCAGCGAGGTATGTTCAGCTATACCGGTTTTAGTCCAGAGCAAGTTGAGCGTCTGCGCGAAGAGTTTGGCGTTTATCTGATTGCTAGTGGTCGTATGTGTCTTGCTGGTCTGAATCACAGTAATGTTCAGCGTGTTGCCGCAGCGTTTGCCGCGATTCAGTAAATCGTAAATAACGGTCATCTTACTGGCTTAACCCGCTATTCAATGAAACATGGGTGAATTGGGTTAAGTCAGTCATCATGCCATTTCAACGTATAAAAGTACCATGATCCAACTACGCTATCTGAATCAGTACCCCTCAACCGTTGTTGCACAGGTTCAATCACTTCTTGATCAAGGTAAATTGGGCCTCTGGTTAGCAAACAAATATCCTGATCGTCATCATATTCAAAGTGATAAATCGCTTTATCACTATGTTGCCGAGCTAAAACAGCAATACCTGAAGAATGCTCCAGCGTTGTCCAAAGTGTTGTATGACAATAAGCAGAACCCGATAAAGGGAACGCTAGGAACCAATACGTTTGTGGCGCGTGTGCAGGGCGGGAAATTGAAGTCCAATAACGAAATCAGAATTGCGGCATTATTTCGTGATGGTCCCGAAGGCTTCCTGCGTATGATCGTGATACATGAGCTTGCTCATCTCAAAGAAAAAGATCACAACAAAGCGTTTTACCAACTGTGCTGCCATATGGATCCTGACTATCATCAGCTAGAGTTTGATATGCGAATTTGGTTGAATTGGAGAGAGATAAATGCAGGTTCTGTCTAATTTACCTTTCAGGTTCACTTTGCCTTAGCGTTGCGCCTCGGCGTTGTATCTGACGACCACTTTAACGAAAAAACAATAATCTTTTTAAATGTTAATAGTGCCAAATTTGAAGGTTTACACTCCTTCGATGAAGCTTGTTACAGACACTTTTCACTAAGAAGGTTATCAGTAATACGTTATCTAAGGTCTGTAACGTAGTAATGCAACCCTGTGGATGAACTGCCTGCACGGCAGTGAACCATCTGCTGGCGTCGGGTGCGTGTAATTAATCTTTCTAAGCTGCCTATACGGCAGTGAACAACGGTGCCGAACTGTGGCCGTTCGGCTGGCTTTTCTAAGCTGCCTATACGGCAGTGAACGTCGGATTTTGTGTATTCAGAGACTTCAGCCATTTCTAAGCTGCCTATACGGCAGTGAACTGTTGGCGTTTTATTCTAACGTTTAGATTTTTAAAGAAAATATCTTATTTTCTCTGGAAACCACTTTTTTATCCTTGTGAAGAATATTGATGTGAAATCAATAAGCTACGATATAGAGAATAAAAAAGGGTTGGGAGATGGTGAGTGATTCACTGAACTTTCTGTTCTAGCTTCGCCTGAACTACCGGTATCACTCAACAATAATCCGTTCGTCATCTGCCCCCAGGCATGCTGTGAGTTGCTGTCCTGTAGGGCTAAACGCGCAGTCCGGTAGCGGTTTGTGAATGTAGCTTGCTATTGGCCAAACGGCATAGATGAGGACAAGAAATAACGCAACCAGCGTTCTGAAAAATGGGAACGAATCTGGTCGAGTAGAACGGTAGATTCGACGGGCTTTAATGTATTTAATTGCGCCAAAAGCGGCCATGCCTGCGCCTATCAGCATGGAAAGATACAGATCGCCAGATTCTGGTGAAAGTATCACCTGCGGATCGCCATATTCATTCCAATAGCAAACACGCCAATAGACAGCGATGCCGATTTGTAGCAGCCCAACAATTATCCAGGCGATACGCCAACCGGAAAGCCGAAAAAGGCCCAGTAATACAAAACCAGATAAGGCGGTATGTAAAAGCGATATTTTCAGCATATATCCCATTTGTCCGCCGAATAGCGTACCGCTAATGTCGATCGGCCTCATGGTATAGAAATCTGTCAGTGTGAATATAATCAGGATGGATAATGCAGCAAACCAGCTTGCTGCATAGTAAAGATAAAGGCCACATTGTGAGAGGTGGCCAGATAAATAATGCGTTTTCACCATAAATCCCTTTGTGTGATGATTTTTATTGTTTATGACGCATTGTCTACGTATTCCCGACGAATACGCGACGTTAAGCGGGTAATCAGTTCGTAGGCACTGACGCCAGTATGTGCAGCTATTCTCTCTACCGGCAATGAGGGTCCCCATAGAATGGCTTCATCACCGACGTGATCTTGAGCGTTCGGTCCAAGATCGACGGTGATCATGTCCATGGACACTCGCCCGGATAGCGGGACTTCCCGTCCATTTATCCATACAGGTGTTCCTGCCGGCGCACTACGCGGATAGCCATCACCATAGCCTATCGCGACCACGCCCAGTTTGGTGTCGCGAGTGCTCGTCCAGATACTGCCATAGCCAACGGGTTCGCCTGCCTTATGCTCACGCACAGAAATCAGGTGTGATGTCAGCGTCATTGCCGGTAGAAAACCGAAATGGACTGCATTTTCGGTCTCAACCGGTGATACGCCGTACAAAATAATGCCCGGTCTAACCTGATCGCGGTACGCCTGCGGCCACAGCAGGATGCCACCTGATGCCGCGATGGATTGCGCACCGGGCTTTCCCTGCGCAAATGCGTCAAAGCACGCCAATTGGCGTTCCGTCACGCCGGATTCAGGTTCATCTGCACGGCAGAAATGACTCATGATATTGACGGGTTGCACGACATTCTGGCATGCGGTTAATCGTTGCCAGAAGGCATCCGCATGTTCTGGCAGGACACCCAGCCGGTGCATACCGGTATCGAGTTTCATCCAGACGCGAATCGGGCGGGATAAATGAGCATGTTCTAGCGCCGCGAGTTGTTCCGGGCTATGAATTGCGGTTTCAAGCTGATTATCTGCCAGTAAAGGGAGATCGTCAGCAGAGAAAAAGCCTTCGAGTAGCAGGATGGGTTTGGTTATTCCTGCTGCTCTGAGTGTGAGTGCTTCTGAGAGTCGCGCGACGCCGTAGCAATCGGCATCGTGAAAAATCTGTGCAGCTTCAATCATACCGTGACCATAAGCATCGGCTTTTACCACCGCGACCAATCGACTGTTGGGGGCTAGCTGGCGGATCCGTTGCAGGTTGTGACGCAAAGCACGGCGGCTAATGACGGCAGTTGCCGTTTTCATTCTTTATCCTTAACGCAGAGGGATTATTGTGCGCTATTCATCATCGTATTGTGGACCGGCATAGTTATCGAAGCGCGACCACTGCCCGTTAAAGGTCAAGCGCACGGAACCAATCGGGCCGTTACGCTGTTTTCCCAAAATAATTTCTGCAATTCCCTTCAGATCGCTGTTTTCATGATAAACCTCATCACGATAGATAAACATAATCAGGTCGGCATCCTGCTCAATAGAGCCTGACTCACGGAGATCGGAGTTAACCGGACGTTTATCCGCACGTTGCTCCAGGCTTCGGTTGAGCTGGGAGAGTGCGACAACAGGAACTTGCAATTCTTTTGCTAATGCCTTGAGTGAACGGGATATTTCCGCAATTTCCAATGTGCGGTTATCGGACAAGGACGGCACACGCATCAACTGTAGATAGTCGATCATAATCAGACTCAGGCCGTCATGCTCGCGGAAGACCCGGCGGGCACGGGAACGTACTTCAGTCGGTGTCAGGCCGGAAGAGTCATCAATGTACATGTTACGTTTTTCCAGCAATATGCCCATGGTGCTAGAAATTCGAGCCCAATCTTCATCATCTAGCTGGCCGGTACGGATGCGGGTTTGGTCGACGCGGGAGAGTGAAGCCAGCATACGCATCATGATCTGCTCGCCGGGCATTTCCAGGCTGAAGATCAGCACCGGTTTTTCCTGAGTCATAGCGGCATGTTCACACAGGTTCATCGCAAAGGTTGTTTTACCCATTGATGGACGTGCCGCAACGATAATCAGGTCGGATTTTTGCAGGCCCGCAGTCTTTTTATTGAGATCCTGATAGCCCGTATCCACGCCGGTCACGCCGTCGTGTGGCTTCTGATAAAGTTGTTCGATGCGGGAAACGGTATCTTCCAGAATTCTATCGATGCTTTTCGGCCCTTCATCTTTACTGGCGCGATTTTCGGCAATCTGGAACACGCGGGATTCGGCGAGATCGAGGAGATCTTCACTGCTGCGCCCCTGCGGATCGTAACCCGCATCCGCGATTTCATTGGCTACGGCAATCATCTCACGTACAACGGCTCGCTCACGCACGATATCAGCATAAGCGCTGATGTTTGCAGCGCTCGGGGTGTTTTTCGCGAGTTCCGCCAGATAGGCAAAACCGCCAGCGGATTCCAACTCGCCTTTTTGTTCCAGCGATTCTGATAGCGTGATCAGGTCGATCGGTTTGCTCATTTCCAGCAAACGTTGCATTTCAGTGAAGATCAGACGGTGTGCGCGGTTATAGAAATCGTTAGAAACGACGCGCTCCGCGACATTATCCCAGCGCTCATTATCGAGCATGAGCCCACCCAAGACCGATTGCTCCGCTTCCAGCGAGTGCGGTGGAAGTTTTAGCCCTTCCATTTGACGGTCACGGGGTTCGTTCGATTTATGGGTTGGTCTTTTTTCTGCCATGAAGCGAGTTCTTTACCGGTTGATTTGCCCTTGAATTAGGAGGCATTGTATATCTGAACGTATGAAATGACATACTGCAATCCGTATTATGGTAAGACAATGAACCTGTCACGGTAAGGAGATGATATGGCAAAACGTATTCAGTTCGGCACCCATGGGGGGCCGGAAGTGCTTCAATATGTCGATTTTACCCCAAACGATCCCGCCGCCGGTGAAGTTCAGGTAGAGAATCGCGCCATTGGTATTAACTTTATTGATACCTATATTCGCAGCGGATTATATGCTCCGCCGGCCATGCCATCAGGGCTAGGAACGGAGGCGGCCGGTGTCGTGACCAAAGTGGGGGCTGATGTTCATACCATTAACGTCGGCGATCGCGTTGTTTACGCGCAGTCCGCGCTCGGAGCCTATAGCGATGTGCACAATGTTGCACAAGATAGGGTTGCCATCCTGCCGGATGCGATCAGTTTTGAGCAGGCGGCAGCATCGTTTCTCAAGGGATTGACGGTCTACTATTTGCTGCGTCAGACCTATGAAATCAAACCTAATGAAACGTTTCTGTTTCATGCAGCGGCAGGTGGCGTGGGATTGATTGCGTGCCAATGGGCAAAAGCGCTAGGAGCAAAGCTGATTGGCACCGTGGGTTCTGATGAAAAGGCACTACGCGCTAAAGCGGCGGGGGCCTGGGCTACGATTAACTACCGTACTGAAAATATTGCTCAACGTGTCGTGGAACTGACCAACGGTGACAAGGTTCCGGTGGTGTACGATTCGGTGGGGAAAGATACCTGGGAAGCCTCTCTCGATAGTCTGCGTCATCGTGGATTGATGGTGAGTTTTGGGAATGCATCGGGTCCGGTAACCGGCGTTAATCTGGGGATACTCAACCAGAAAGGTTCGTTGTACGTTACCCGTCCTTCCTTGTTTGGCTATGTGACGAATCGTGCCGAATTGGAACAGGCAAGCAGCGAACTCTTCTCGTTGATTGCCAGCGGAGCGATCAATGTCGATGTTGCGCCAGAGCAGATTTTTTCCTTATCCGATGCACAGGCGGCGCATCAGGCGCTGGAGAGTCGTCGTACTCAGGGATCTTGTCTGTTGATACCTGCACGGTAACGGGAATACGTTGTCGGTTTAAGAAAAGAGAAAAGCTAAAAAGCAGAAGGCCTTCCGTGAGGAAGGCCTTTGCCATTGCGCTGATTTCATCAAGCTGTATGTAGGGTACAGCGGATGCGTCGTCATGAAGGTGCCACTGTGTGGCTATTATGTCTCCTGACGCTGATGAAACTGTTTTTGCTAATGCACCCGCCGTACTTCACGTTGCCTGTACGTTGACACTGAAAAACAAATGCCTGCGAGGTCGAGCAAAAAATTGTGGCGACATCCTAGCAGCCGTTATCGGGAAAAAATATCTGTCGGCGCACAGTTTTGATTAAATTTGGATTGCTGTGCGCGGTTTAGACTTGTTTCTCCCTACGCTATGTTTACCACTCGCGGCCTCTGCGATTGCGGTAGGTATATTGGCGATAAGCATGGCGGTGAGTGTTATACACCGGACGTCCCTGAAATCGACGCCATACCCAAACGACGGCGATAGCCAGCAATAACCATGGGAGGACTTTAAGCGTAACGACAAAGAGTCCGCCAATCAGCATAAAAATCGATGCGATAAACAATGCGGCGATCACACCCAATAGCGAAACGCCGGTGACCATCAGCATAATAAAGAATCCAATAACAAAGAAAATTTCTAACATAGTGCGCTCCTGTGGCCTAATTACCGTATGGCGGTTATCTGGATCGTTTGTGATGCCATCACGTCATTACAAGAATCATGCCAAAACGTATCGCTGATAACCTATTGATGTATCAGCAATAGCCGGAAGAGCAATAAATGGAAGTTAGTCAAAAAGACGAATAGTTAGTTTTTTTATGACGAACTGCGCTATTCGTCCCTTTCTCAGTGTGTCACGAAGGATTGACCAGACATAATGCACGTTCGACGACGCTGGCATCCGCGCCGGGTTTATGCGCATTTTCGCTCAGATAACGCCGCCATTGGCGTGCTCCCGGTATCCCCTGAAACAAGCCAAGCATATGACGGGTAATATGGCCTAAAGCCGCCCCATTTGATAATTCGCGTTCGATATAGGGGTACAGGGATTTGACGACGGAAACGATATCCGGGTTGGCCGCCTGTTCGCCAAATAGCTCTCGATCTACCTGCGCCAGGATGCCGGGGTTCTGGTAGGCTTCACGTCCCACCATCACGCCATCCAAATGTTGTAAATGTGTTTTAGCTTCTTCCAGCGTTTTGACGCCGCCATTGATGGCGATGGTTAGCGCGGGGAAGTCACGTTTTAGCTGATAAACGCGCGGGTAGTCCAGTGGTGGGATTTCCCGGTTTTCTTTGGGACTCAGGCCAGATAACCAGGCTTTACGTGCATGGACGATAAACGTATCGCAGCCGCCGCGTTCGGAAACCGTTTGGATAAAATCACACAGGAATGCATAACTATCTTGATCGTCGATACCGATACGTGTTTTCACCGTCACAGGGATCGACACCCGATCTTTCATTGCCTTGAGGCAGTCTGCAACCAGCGCAGCTTCTCCCATCAGGCAAGCACCGAAACGACCGTTTTGTACCCGATCGGATGGGCAGCCCACATTCAGGTTGATTTCATCGTAGCCGCGTTGTTCCGCCAAAGACGCACACTGCGCCAGCGCTTGCGGATCGCTGCCGCCCAGTTGCAGTGCTAACGGATGTTCTTCCTCGCTATACGCCAGATAGTCCCCTTTACCGTGAATAATCGCACCGGTTGTCACCATTTCGGTGTAGAGCAAAGTATGTCGGCTGAGCTGGCGGAGAAAATAACGGCAGTGGCGATCCGTCCAGTCCAGCATGGGAGCCACGGAAAAGCGATTAAGGTTAGCAGTGCGGGAGTCGGTTGATATTGCGTTGTTTTTACCTGATTTTACGTCGGTCATAGCTTGTCAGTCATCGTTTCATGTGTTTCTGGCGGTGTGGCCGGATTGGCGCATTGTCAGCATCCCTGTAACCTTTTTGTCTCAGGTCCCAAACTGGGAGTACAGTCCACTATAACATAGCGAACGGATTTCTCGCTGAGGGCATTATTCATCATGGCTATTCTGTGGGGATAGGGTGGGGTGGGTGTTGTATCAGCAGGCAACAAAAAAGGTCGACTCATGAGGCGACCTGTAAACAGACAAACGGTTTGTCAACGTCGTGCGTTATTGTTCGTTATTCTTGTGCTTACTGATAAATTCGTTCTGTAAACGCTTAGATTCCTGAAGCTCGTTTTGTGACATGTTTTTTTCTATTTGCCGTGTTCTTTCCTCAAGTATCTGAATTAACTTTTTTATTTCTGGGTGTTCGAGCAATTCGTTATTTTTTTCACCTCTATTGAATATGGCGAACCAAAAATAAGTCTGTGCATCATTCTTATTAACCCCAATCCCATCGAGATATAGTCCTGCTAACGCAAGCTGTGCGCCTTGCAGATTGTTCTCCGCCGCGTTTTTTATGTATGCAAACCCAGTCTTATAGTTTGGCGCTGTACCAAATCCATTGATATACATAGTACCAAGTCGAAATTGTGCATCAGCATTGCCTTGGGCTGCGGATTTTTTAAACCATGGGATCGCTTTAGCTGATTCTTGTTCGTCAAAATACATGGCACCAAGTTCATATTGCGCATCGGCGTTGCCTTGCTCCGCTGCTTTCATGTACCAGGCTTTTGCCTGCTCGTAATTTTCCTCCACCTCATATCCTTGATAGTACCTATCGCCCAGTGCCAATTGTGCGTCTGCATTCCCTTCATTCGCAAGCTGCTGTATTTCTGCGAGGGACTTATTCTCAACGTCGTTGGCTGCGGCGTATGCCGTGGACAGCGAAAGTGAGAGTACGGTGGCAAAAAATAACGAGATGAATTTCATGTGTAATCCTTCACATTTTAATAAAAAAGCGCCGATAAGGCGCAACGAATAAAAATAACGGTTCTTAAACAATCTGTTCTTAACGGCCATATTCGCGATACCGATGAATCGTGCACGCGGTAATGAGTTGATTGGCTACGAGGAATATTTTAACGGAATAACTCGTTAATTTAAAATGATATAGGGCAGCATTGGGAATGAGAAAAAGGGAGCAAGCTTGTCGGCTTGCTCCCTTGAGAAGGCTGATGAGAACGCTTATGCAGCGGAGTGGTTGACCATCTGTGTCAGCACGCCACGCCACGCGTCTACCTGACCAAGGTAGTGTGCCGCTGGGATTGTCTGGACATTCCCGTTGGCATCTTCCAGTACAAAAGTAGGGAAGCCTTGTCCACGTACTTTCGCCAGCAACTCCCGGCTGGCACCGATATGTTTTGACAATGCGTCTGCCTGAATAAAGGCGAACTCCGTGCTGAAGGCGTCACCGTCCAGACCGATCTCCTCCGCACATTGGCGCAGCACGGTAGTGTCGGCGATTTTGCGTCCGTCAACATAGTGTGCTCGTTCGATCTGGTACAGCATTGTCATACCTTTGTGAGCCATCGCTTCCGCTGTTAGCACCGCAGCGATCGGCGGGGCAGAGTCCAGCACTACGCTGGTATCCCGCAGTAACCCTTCGTAATAATTATCGCTGAAGGGTTGCCCAGTCATCTGTGCGATACGACGATCGTGAGGGATCACATAATCGTGCCACTCTGGCGTGATCGTCCGGCTGTTACTACCGGTCATCATACCGCCGCCGTGGAGGATCAATTCCAATCCAGCGATTTCCTGAGCGGTTAGTGCCAATGGGGCGGCGCCATAGCACCAGCCGCACAAAGGATCATAAATATAATGCAGTTTTACTGTGGCCACTTCATTTCGCCTTTCAGAACTTTGGCCCCGAGTTCAAGACCTGATTCTTCTTTCAGAGTAGGGTAGTGTTTTTTCATCACGTCGATTAATTCGGCAGCATTCTTCGTTTTTACCAACTCTTTTTCCAGTGTGTCCAAGTATTGCAACGTGAACGTCACGTTTTTCAATGTGTAATCCGTTGGTGCGATGAAATGGCCTGGTACGACAGTCGTCGGTTTCAGCGCTTCAATTGATTTCAGCGTGTCGCGCCAGTGAACGCGAGATTCCGGCGTTTGGGTATCCGCAACCCACACATGAATATTGGCAGAGACTGGAATGCCGCCGACAACCGCTTTAAGCGACGGGATCCAGACGTAAGTACGATCCGGCGTGGGGCCTGTCAGGCCTTTCACTTCCAGCTTTTCTCCGTCAACGGTAAAACTGTCGCCTTCTAGTGGTTGCGGGACGATGATCTCTTTTGGCGCATTTTCTTTCAGAACCGGTCCCCAATGTGCGACTTTCCCGTCTTTGCTAGCGTTAATGGCATCAATCGTTGCTGGTGTTGCAATAATTTTGGCATCTGGAAATGCGGCTTTAATGACGTCCAGACCGAAGTAGTAATCAGGATCGGAGTGGCTGATGTACACGGTGGTTAGCTTTTTGCCTGTTGCTTTGATGCGTTCAACCAGCGTTTGAGCATCGTTACGCTGGAACTGAGCATCGATCAGAACCACTTCTTTTTCGCCGCTGATAATTTCAGAAGATACTGGGAAAATGCTGGCCTCACCTGGATTAAATACCTCAACTTTTAGCGTTGCTGCGTTTGTCGCTGACGCCAGACCCATCAATGCGGTGAGTAGGGAAACGGTAAATAAAGTAGATTTAGACATATTAGGAACCTCTGGGTATGTAGGAAGTGGGGTTTATGTTATGTTGCATTAATCGTGCGAAAAACCGCGAAATGGTGAATTGTTTGTTGCATAAATCGAGCTAATTATGGATCGTCTGACGGCGGCTGAAGTGTTTGTGACTATCGTTGAACGTGGCAGCATGATTGCTGCCGCAGAAACCATGGATATGTCCCGGGCCATGATTACCCGCTATCTGGCGGAGATGGAGCAGTGGGCAGGGGCTCGTCTGTTGCATCGAACAACGCGTAAACTCAGCCTGACGGACGCGGGTGAAAAAGCGCTGGCTCGTTGCCGTGCAGTGCTGGCACTTACCGCAGACATGCATGCCGAAACGCAGACGGAAGCGGCGGAATTAAGCGGTTTGCTACGTATCAGTTGTTCGCAGTCTCTGGCACAAATGGCACTGGGCGTAGCCGTCACTGAGTTTTTGCATCGTTATCCTAAGGTGGCGATCGATCTGCAAATGAGTAACCGTGCCGTAAATTTGGTTGAGGATCGTATTGATCTGGCGCTGCGTATTACCAACGCGCTGGATCCGAATTTAATTGCCCGCTCATTGGCTTGCTGTGAATCGGTATTATGTGCGTCTCCCGCCTATTTAAATACACACGGTATACCGAAAAAACTCACTGATTTATCTATTCATAACTGCCTTACCTATACCTATTTTGGTAAAAGCCTGTGGCATTTTTCGCAGGGGGAAGAGAACTTCACTATCCCGGTCAGCGGCAATCTCAGTGCCAATGAGTCACAGGTTCTCTTGTCCGGCGCATTAGAAGGTGCAGGCATCACGCTACAGCCTCGTTATTCCGTCTCCCACTATCTTGCCAGTGGTCAACTGGTGATGCTTTTACCGGAATACCATCCCCAGGACATGGGGATTTATGGCATTTACATGTCGCGCCGCCAGATGCCTGCGACGCTACGTGCTTTACTGGATTTTCTGGTGGAATGGTTTGCGCACGACCCACGCTGGCGGACGATGACGCAGTAGGACGAATTGTTACCTGTTGCACCATGTATATCGGTCATTATAAGTTGGCGATTTCTTCCAATGAGACCATTCTCGTTTCGACGCCAAAGAACAGTATGATCACTGAACAGGTGACGAGTAGTGTTCCCAGAATTATAAAAACCATGACAGAGCCGTAATGTGTTAATAATGCAGCCACCCCGTAAGGTGTGAAAACCGCGATGATGCGGCCTATCGCATTAACAAGGCCTGAGCCTCTCAACCTCATATGTGTCGGCCATAATTCTGGAATATAAACGGCTGAAGCGAAGCAGACATACATATAGAGGAAAAAAATCATGACCAGGCCATAGAGGATAATGGCGGTATCGGTTTGTTGCAGTGAATAAATGTATCCCAATATAGCGATAATAATTAATAAACAAGAACCGAACCATTTTCGCGGTAGTTTATCAATAATCAATGTTGTTACGAATATACCGGCTGGTGCGCCAAGCATGATAACCGCCGTCATAAAAATAGAATGTGTTACCTCTATACCAGAATTGACAAAGATTGTTGGGATCCACACGGTAATCGTATAAAGCGATATATTCATGGCAATAAGTACCGTGATCGCGACTAATGTTCTTTGTAACATGCTGCCCTTAAAAAGCACCCAGAAAGAGTCATCACTGTCCTCTTGAGGTGAAGGGCTGACCGTTACATAAGGGGCATTCAGTATGATTTTCTTTTCTTCTTCAATACTTTTTTCTATTCTCAACATACTGGCTTCTGCTAAATCGCGTTGCCCTTTTTTTGCCAGCCATCGTGGTGATTCAATAAAATAAGTGGAAGACAGCAACCACGCTACTAACATGGCGCAACCGCCTAACAAAAACATAATACGCCAACTGAGAAATGAAATAACGACAACGCCAATAGCCGCAGATAAAGGCGGAGCCCAATTACCAACAAAAGAGAGTCGGGCAGACCACTTCCCTCTGATCGCTGCCGGAATGAATTCGGCGAATGATGCATAGCCAACCATAATTAATGCGCCCATACCAGTTCCCATCAAGGCGCGGAAAAAAATAAGCCAATACATATTGGGTGAAAATGACGCAGCCGTGGCGGAAATACCGACGATAAGTAAATTAATACGGAAGGCCTTACGTCTGCCAAGACAATCACCAATAAAACCCGCGCTCAATGAGCCGACAAAATAACCAAACATCATGGCTGAGGTAAACGCGGCATTCAGATAATTGTTCGACCATCCGTTACTGATGAGTTTGGCCAGAACGACATTGCCAGAGTAACTCAAAAACCCTGTGGTGAGCAGGGCAGTACCGATAATGCTAAAAATTTTGTAATGGAAACTAGAAATAGGTAACCGGTCGAGTCTTGCTCCAATGTTATCATTATTATTCATGATCATTGCCTCATGGTGTAACCTGGTAAGATGTAGGTTTTTAATATATCCACGGTACTTCACGTTGCATGTGCGTAACTGTGCTCGTTACTCGAATGAGTAATGGCCTAAATTAGAAATAATATTTTTGTTTTATATAGTGAAGCATACCGCCATTCATTATTAATAATGGTGGGTGATAATATTGATTAAAAAACACTTGAGAACGCATTGATGCGTTGTTGTACTACCTCTTAGTTAAGTGTTCAATTAGATATACCCGTCATACTTCAAGTTGCATGTGCGTTGGCTGCGCTACTCGGCCCGTCGTGGGCCTCGCCCTAAAGGGCCGCTGCAAGCAGCGTTCAAACCTGCCTCTGGCAGATTTGTCAGTCACCCGAATCACTTACTTGAGTAAGCTCATCGGGATTAAATGAGAGACATCCTGTCTCTCACCAAAGGCCAGCCGTTGGCTGGTCAAATTCGTTCCCGACGAATTTGTCCTTCGCTTGCCGCGTTATTCGGCCTTATGGCCTCACCCCTTCGGGGTCAGCGCAAGCGCTGTTCAAAAACGCTTTGCCGTTTTTGTCCTGAAACTTGAATTATTTTGGGTATAGATATAATGTTATCTATCCAATTAAGAAATATACCATCATGATTTTCTAGAATATCAACTTGATTCCTTTTTTTTCACAGAGTGAAATCCATTTATCATTTGGCTTGATATCAGTAATGATATAATTAATATGCTCAAGCTCAACCAGACGAACAAATGCTTTTCTGTCAAATTTTGAGTGATCAATCAATAACGCCACCTCTGTTGACTGACTGACCATCGTTTTTTTGATTTCCGCTTCTGCCTCGTTGGAATCAAGCGCTCCATTTTGTATATCTAATCCCTTACAACTCATGACCATAATATCAAGGTGATATTTAGCGATCACTTCTTTGGTGATCATGCCTTGTAAAGAGAGTGTGTTTTTATTGAGTTCTCCTCCAGTAGAGACAACGTTAATGTCTGACTGTGCCAGTTCATGAAACGCCTCTGCTGAATTGGTTAATAGGGTTAGATCACTTCTGTCTTTTAATAATTTCAGAAGCTCCATCACCGTTGTACTTGAATCAGCAGCGATAGTTGTTTTATTTTTAATAAAAGGGAGTGCTTTTAGGGCGATAGCTTTCTTTTCCTCCAGAAAGGACTTCGCCCTTTTATAGAAATGCACACTATCAGACAAGTTACTGGTGTTGAGAACGGCACCGCCATAGGTTCTTGTGACAAATCCTTCACCTTCCAGTTTCTCAAGATCCCGGCGAATCGTTTCTTCCGTAACCTTAAACATGTGACTTAAGTTAGCAACCGTAACCTTCTTATCGTTGGTGACCATTTGCTTAATTGTCTGATGACGATCTCTGGCTGACACGATGTTTACCCTTGTTTTCATCTATTTTATGACAAGCGAATAGTATGTCATACGATATCTTTATCTCCAAAGAATTATGTCTGAATCACAGTATTTGACTTGCTTTTACGGAGAAAAAAGGCAAACGATCTGTGATATCAGCGATCAAGTGCTTCCGCCATTCTGCGTATTAATAAAATATCTTCATCAGAAAGACGTAATGCTGTTGCTGCTACGTTTTCTCTGACCTGTTGTGGCGATGTCGCGCCGCTCAATAAAGAAATGTATTTGTTTTGTGCCAGCGTCCAAGCCAGCGCCAGCGTTGGGATCGTACAGCGATACTTCTCGCACAGCGGTTGCCATTGCGTAAGCATGTCGATGACCCGACACATTTTTTCTTTCTGGAACCATTCTTTATTGGCACGTGCGCCAGTTGGAAGATAATCCTTGGTTATGGTTCCCGTGAGTAATCCTTGTTCGAGCGGTGAATAAACCTGCAAGACAATGCCATGTTTGGCACATAGCGGCAGAATATCCTTTTCAATTTTGCGATCCAAAAGACTGTATTTGGCCTGAACGATATCCAGATCGCCATATTGTAAATAGCTCTCTATATGTTGGATATCAACATTTGCCGCGCCAATAGATCGAATTTTCCCTTCCTGTTTTAATTCATTCAGCACCTTCATGGTGTCTGAAATCGGTGTGAAATAAGGGGGGACGGACTGCCAATGCGTCATATAAATATCGATATAGTCGGTATTAAGACGCGCCAGGCTCTCTTCGATTTCTGCCCGGATAGATTCGGGTGTCAGGTTTTTATAGAGTTGCCGATCGCCAACTTTATTAAACAGGCTCCCTTGCCGTTCCCACACGATGCCGCATTTGGTTTCAACAATAATTTTCTTACGATCCAGATGCTGAATCGCCTGACCAACAATAACTTCACTATTACCGAAATTATATCCTGGGGCCGTGTCAATAAGATTGACTCCGCAACGATAGGCTTCATGAATAGTATCAAGGCAAACCTGTGTATCCAGATCGCCATTCCAGGCAGGCCCGCCACCAATAGCCCAAGTGCCAAGGCCAATTTGAGAAATTTCCAGCCCCGTTTTACCCAATGGTATCATTTTCATTGATGTTCCTGCCCCTCATAGCATTTTAATTGTTCTTCAACCTGTGCCCGATGTTTAACGCCTGTCGTTGCGCCGACGCTTTGTACTGAAATAGCCGCAGTAGCGTTTGCAAAACGGGCACATTCAATCAGTGTCTTGCCTTCTAAAAGCCCTGAAATAAACCCAGAAGCAAAATTATCGCCGGCACCAATGGTATCGATAGCCCATATCCCTTTAATTGCTGGAATGACGAACTCGCCTTCCTGGTTCTTAATGAAACAGCCGTGCTTACCGGTTTTGATTACGACGGTTTTTACGCCACATTGCAGGAAACGATCGGCAATTGCCGTTAATTCTGTTTCCCCCGTTAATAAACGAGCTTCGTCATAATTGGGGAACAAATAATCTACGTAACTCAATGCATCACGAATATCGTCCAGCGTTTCTTTCAGTCGTGGTTTGATCATGTCTGCACAAATAATCAAATTCTCTGCTCTGGCTTTTTTAAATATCCTGACTAATGCTTTACCATCCAAAAGCGGGCTATTAAAGATACTGGCCATAGAGAGAAGTCGCGCATCGGCGAAACGGGAGAAATCCACATCGTCGATATTCAGTTTCCACAGACTGCCGTTACGATTGGTCACAAAAGTTCGTTCTCCGTCCTCTGTCACCAGGCCCACATTCATTGAGGTATCAATATGTTCATCCTGTTTCAGATTCAGCGTATCAATCCCTTCTCTGCGGCAGGCAGTTAGAATAAAACTGCCCGCCGCATCTTTGCCGATCCGACTCATCAGCGCCGTTCTGTGTCCTAATCGGGAAATGATCGTTGCTTCATTGATTGCATCCCCGCCGATTGTCATGGCAATCCGCTCAAGCGGATAGGATTCGATTTCAAATATATTTTTATTGACCGGCTGCAAGGGAATATCAACAATTGCTGCGCCGAGACAAATAACATCGATCTTTTTCATTAAAACTATTCCGCTTTGCCATCAGAACCAAACAGGCGAATTTTTTCGAGCGCCCGTTCTTTTATTGCTTTTCTCACTTCTCTTTCGAGGTGTAAAAAAGGTTGTTGCGCGTTTTCTTTTACCGCGTCCATGGCGGCTAGGCACAATTCCGTGTGGATATTAATTTTTGCGATACCGAGTGAAATTGCGGTGCGAACATCGGCATCGCTAATGCCCGATGCACCATGTAATACTAATGGTACGGATACGGCATCACGTACTTTGGCAATCACATCAAAATTGAGTTTTGGCTCTGAAGTATAAACACCGTGCTGATTGCCGATGGCGACCGCTAGCGAATCACAGCCGGTTCTTTCAACAAATTCCGCAGCCTGATTGGGATCGGTATAGTGATAGGTTGCTAAGGCTTCTTCGTAGACGGTTTCATTACCGACATGTCCTAACTCTGCTTCCATTGGAATACCGAGCGGATGAAAATAATCGACAGCTTCTTTGGTTAAGCGAATATTCTCTTCAAAATCAAATGCCGATGCATCCCTCATTAAAGAGTTCATGCCATGCAACCAGGCATTTTGAATAATTTCCATGCTCCGGCCATGATCCCAATGGGTAATGACGGGAACCGTGGCTTTTTTTGCCATCGATACCATCATGTGAGAGAAATCTTCAAATGAAGTATTACCCACAAATCCTGTACCGAAAGAAATAATGACCGGAGACTTAGCTTCTTCCGCTGCATCAATGACACCCATCAGCATTTCCGCGTTCCAGACATTAAAATGCGGTATGGCGTACTGCTTATTTTGGGCCTGGTTTTCCCAATATTGAATATTTGCCAACATATTTCATTCCTCTTCTTTTCAATCGGTGATCTTAATTACGCCTTTGATGATGTCTTTTTTATTATTTACCGACTCTTCAAAGGCACGCTGTACATCCTGATAATCGTAAATATTCGTCACCATTGATTTCACATCGAATTTCCCTGATGAAATCGCGTCAATGGTTATGGGATAGCGATTGGCATAGCGAAATACAGTTTGAATGGTGACTTCGCGATTAATTTTGAGAAAATTAATCGGTGAGTCTCCCGGTACGGTACCGACAATCATGATTTTTCCACCGCGCATCACAAGATGTGGCGTTTGTTTTACGGTGGTTAGCGAACCGGCGGTTTCAAAGACAATATCCGCCCCGGCGTCGCCAAGAATGGTTTTACTTTTCGTGATGACATCATCTTTGCTGCCATCAATGACGTCCCGTGCACCTAATTGGCGCGCCATTGCCAATCTTTTTTCCAGCACATCGACAACCACAATGTCAGATGCACCCATACAACGGCAGGCTTGCAGTGTCATCAGGCCGATACAGCCTGCGCCCAGAATAATGATTTTCTTTCCTGGCTTGACGTCAGCCAGCATGGCCGCGTGAATACCGACCGCCGCCGGTTCAACCAGCGCGCCTTCCATGGTGTCCATATTATCCGGTAGCTTGTAGGTAAAACTTTCCGGGTGACAAAGATAATGTGTGAGTGCGCCTCGATAGTTTGGCTGCGTTGCCATAAAGTCGACATCAGGGCAAATATTGTATTTACCTTCCAGACAATAATGACATTTCCCGCAGGGGACGCCCGGTTCAATATTGACTCTGTCGCCTACTTTGAATTTAGTGACTTTACGTCCAATGGCGGCGACCGTTCCGGCACACTCATGTCCTAAACCAATTTCCTGATTAGGATCTTTGGGAGGAATAAAAGGACCTGATTCAAATCCATGAACATCAGAACCACAAATACCGACATATTCTACTTTTAATAATACTTCGTCATCTTTAGGGACAGGAACGTCAGCCGGAATAATTTTCATCGTGCCCGGAACTTTTAAAATTGCTTTGGTATTGTTCATCTTTCATTCCTTATTTTTATGCTTTCTTATTAACGACTGCATCAAACCCAATGGTTTCTACTGATGCACCCTTTGTTTCGATACCGATTACTGCAATTACCATGGCGACAATGACGGAAACTGAACCAAGCAGGACGAATACGCCGGAAACACCATAGTTATCTAATAGCACGGCGACGGCGTAAGGCGCGGCGATACCACTAACGCGACCAACCGCATTGGCTAACCCAGAACCGCGCAATTTCGCTTCCGTCGGCCATATTTCAGGGACATAAACAGCCGAGGCATAACAGACATACATATAGACAAACGTAATCAGGAAGAAACCAATAAGGGAAATCATGAACATGCTACTTTGCTGGGCGTAGATATAGCCCAATAGCGCAATTAATAGCAGTAGGCCGACCCCCATGAATTTTCTGGATATTTTATCCATGACTAACATCGCAATAAAAATACCAAATGGTGCACCGAACATACTCATGGTATTAAGCACAATCGAATCTTTCAGATTGATTCCCTGAGTCATGAAAATAGTTGGCAACCAGTTAATTAACGTATATTGAACAACGTTCATTGCGATGAGAACGAATGATCCAAGAATGACACGTTTTAATAATACGCCGCGCAATAAGGCTGAATACGGCACAACTTTTGGTTGATGCGCTTCCGACATCGTTGTTATTGGCGGGAGCGGTTTTCCGGTTTGCTGCTCGATTTTATGTTCTATGGTAGAAATGATTTTTTCTGCTTCTTCATATCGCCCCTGAGTTTCAAGCCAGCGCGGTGATTCCGGGAAGCTCTTATACGCAATATAAGTGGCGATAAGAGATAAGACGGACGGTATAACTAATTGGATACGCCAGTTCCACTCTGCGGCAATGGCTGGCGTCATCGCCATAGCGATCAGAGAACAGAGTGGATAGGACCAGTTACCGATGAACGATACCCGACTTGACCAGGTTCCCCGATTGCGGCCTGGCATATATTCGGTATAGCCTGCAAATAGGGTGACCAGCAATGCCCCCAGCCCAAATCCCATGACGAACCGGCAGGCAATTAAAAACATCATATTGGGGGAGAGCGCACCGACCAGCATGGCAACAATATGAATCGCTTCATATAATAAATAACCGTTTCGCCGCCCGATTTTATCACCAATAATTCCGCCGATAAGTGCACCAGCGAACATCCCTGCGGTGGTAATAGCAGAAAACGTCGCGCTGGTGCTGTTATTTGTCCAACCAATTTCTTTTAGCTGCGCCAGCATTAATCCACCGACGGCATTACTCCAACAAACGAGTAATCCAAATGCAACCATCCCGAACATAGAATAATGCCATCGGCTATCAGGAAGACGATCGAGCCTGGCCCCACAATTGGGCTTCTTAATTGTATTTCCCATGAAACGACCCTCACGAAATAATGAATTGTTAGTTGTTATATTCTTTTATTCCCGCTTCAACTTCTTTTTCCATCATATTCCATGCCACTTCGATATCTTCATGTAGGTTCCATAATGCAGGTGGTCCTAATACCACCATGTCTGCACCTGCATGGTATAGTGGACCATATATTTCCCGGCACATAGAACCATCGGCTTCAATAATGAAATCTAACGCCATATCTTTTCGCCATTGCACTAGGGTTCTGATTTTTTCATACATCTGAATAATCGGTTTTTGCCCAGGGTAACCAGCATCAACAACCATAATGGTGACTTTATCTAACAGAGGAAGATAATATTTAATACTTTCAAGTGGTGCGGCCGGGTTTAATGCTATCCCGGCTTTACATCCCAGACGCTTAATTTTATTGATAGTGATAAATGCATCTTTTTCAATGCAATCTGTATGCGGGGTAATATAAGTTGCTCCGGCATCGACACACGCTTCAATAAAATCTTGTGGGTGCGCGACCATCAGGTGCGCATCCATGGGTTTAGTGACAACATGTTTAATGGCATTCAGAAAATCCGGTCCTATGCCAAAGGTTTTGACATAGTTGCCATCTTTAATATCCATATGCAGAAAGTCAGCATGCTGATCGATAAAACAGATTTCTTTTTCCATTTTAAAAAGATGGCAGCATCCCATTGAGGGCGCTAATAAGAGTTTTCTTTTCACGATATCCCCCGGATTTGCTAATCGTAGTCATAATGCATAATGACTTTAATTGCCGTTTTATTTGCCATCGCTTCAAACCCTTTTTCCCACTCAGACAGCCCAATACGGTGTGTAATCATGGGCTGAACCTGAATGGCTCCACTTTCCAGCAATCGCAGTGCATTGCGCCAGGACGTAGAGTCATATGCCATATGACCAATAATGCTTTTATTCCAGGCGGTAATATCGTTGATGGAGAAATCCAGTGGTTTAAATCCCATGCCGACCCGAACGACCTCTCCATTAGGACGGAGCATTTCGATGGATTGTTTCAGGGCAATATTTGCACCAGAACATTCGATCACCAACCCGAGGTTGTCTTTCCCACAAATTTCCTGGCAACGTGCAACCACATCTTCACGAGAAGCATTGACCGCCGCTGTCGCCCCCAGCGCTTTTGCTACGCCAAAACGGACGCTAACATCCTCTTCCAGTCCAACGACAACAATATTGACTGCGCCCATAATCCGGGCCATTTGTACGGAGAATAAGCCCAACGGGCCAGTACCGATAACCACAACATCTTGACCAGGAAGGAATTTTGATTGCTGTGCAATGGATTTGTAAGCATTGCAAATGGGATCGAGCACCGCTGCCTCTTCATATTGAACATTGGCAGGAATTTCCCACAGCGCATGGCGATGAATTTTGAGAATTTCACCTGGAACGAGGCAATATTTTGAAAAACCGCCACCCCAGGTATTGTTGTCCAAGCCCAGATTTACTTTTTCTGTACAACACAGAAAATCACCCTGCTCACAGGCTGGGCATACACCACATACGTGGCCGCTATTATCAGAGACGACACGCTGGCCGATTTTCCAGTCTTTAACGTTTTGACCCACTTTGACAATCTTACCTGCGAATTCATGCCCCCGGATTGAGTTTAGCTCTTCGGAGCCGTTATCGACCTTATAATGCTTCATATCTGCTCCGCAGATCGCCGCCGCTTTGATCTCCACAACCACATCATCAGGCCCGCATACGGGTTCGGGAACATCGATCATTTTATAGCCGCCAAACGGTTTGCCGAATCGTGCTAGTGCTTTCATAAAAACGCTCCTCAATGGTCACTTGTCATTCATTGAGCCTAATAGTTCTACACCGAACATTTGAAATCAACATAAAATCTTTGAATTGGATATTTTAATTTTTATTTCGCAGACTTGATCACATATTGAAGTCGCGGTGAAACCTGATTTTTATAAATATCTTTTATTATCAATTTATTAGTGTTTTTTAGACGACATTAAGAATGTGTTGAGGGAAAGAATGGTTAGGAAATGCTGACGATAAGCGGCGTGTGGAGCACGACAAGAGGCATTCACTGAATCGCTGTGGTAATGCTATCCTCCCCAAAAAAGGAGGATTAATGAATAGCGTTAGCGTGTTATTTTTATCTATAGCGATAGTGATGGAAGTGATTGCAACAACCGCGCTGAAGGCGTCAGATAGCTTCACTCGTCTTATGCCGAGCATCATCACCTGTGTTGGTTATGCCATATCCTTTTGGTGCTTATCGGTAACCATGCGTTCAATGCCGACGGGGATTATTTATGCAATATGGTCCGGTGTGGGAATTGTATTGATCGGCGCAGTAAGTTGGGTGGTGTATGGGCAAAAACTCGATGTCCCTGCGCTTATTGGCATGGGCATGATTATTGGTGGTGTCGTTGTCGTGAACCTCTTTTCTAACACGGTTGGTCACTGAATCGTTCGAAGAGGGGGACGGGGAACGTCGCCATCCCCTGATTATTGTAAAATTTGTTGTAAACGTGCGGGAATTTCTGCGGCATATTGACTGAGTTGTTCTGCAACAATGTCCACTAGCGCGGAAGCCGGGCGATGCAACGGGCGAATCAGGCTGACGGTAAAAGGTACATCAATGCTAAATGGTCTTACTGCAATACCACCGGATGTTGCATAGTCCAATGCCGTCAGCGGGTTGACAATGGAAACGCCGACACCCGCGCGCACCATCGTGCAGACCGATGCTGCACTGTGTGTTTCCAACACCATACGCCGTTGTACTCGTTCTTCCTCAAACCGTTTATCCAACAACTGGCGATAGCTGTCAGCGCTAGACAAACTGATAAACGGCTCATCGGTAAAATCTGCTGGAGTAAGCACGGTTTTTGTCGTGAGTGGATGTCCGGTGGGCAATACGCAAACTTCGTTTAATTGCATCAGCGTGTGTCGTTCTGTACCCGCTGGTGTGATGTTGTTTTCTGTCAGCCCCAAATCATGCCGCTGGGCCGATAGCCATTCTTCCAGCAGGGGGGATTCCTGTGGAATGATATGTAGGCTCAGTTGTGGATAACGTGCCAGCAGCGACTTACATACTTCTGGCAGCAATGATTGTGAGAATACCGGCAGGCATGCGATGGAAAGTTGTGCCTGCTGGAAACGACGAATATCGCTGGCGGCGTTGATGATTCTGTCCAGCCCGTAATAAGAACGCTGCACTTCCTCAAACAGCTGTAGCCCTTGAGCCGTAGGATAAAGCCGACCACGTACTCGCTCGAACAGAGTCATTTGAATCAGCTTTTCAAACCGCGCCAGCTCGCGACTAACGGTCGGCTGTGATGTATTTAGCAGCGTTGCGGCTTCGGTTACATTGCCGGTCGTCATGACCGCATGAAAAATCTCAATGTGTCGTAAAGATATTGCTGCCATATCGCCCCCTAATAAAATGCCTTAATCCATATCATAAATGAATAGACTCTGCTTAAAACGATATTTGTTTACTATTTAGGTCGTTTTTATAGTGGCATCTCATCCTATAGTGAGAATTGGGTAATAACGCGATGCCACACGATCTGAACGACATGACCCACGCATTGAATGCACAAAGCCTGCGTGAACTTCCTACCCGTTTTGGTTGCCCGGTCTGGGCTTATGATGCGCAGATTATCCTCGAGCGTATTACGCAATTACGCCAGTTCGATACCATTCGTTTTGCGCAGAAGGCCTGTTCCAACACACATATCCTACGTTTAATGCGCGAGCAAGGCGTAAAAGTGGACTCGGTGTCGCTGGGGGAAATCGAACGTGCCCTGGTTGCCGGGTTTGTCCCCGGTACGGATGTGCATGAGATCGTGTTCACGGCCGACTTGCTCGATCGTCCAACGTTACAGCGGGTCGCTGAATTGGGTATCCCCGTCAATGCCGGTTCAGTGGATATGTTAGAACAGTTGGGGCGTCAGTCACCGGGTCATCCGGTTTGGTTGCGTGTCAATCCGGGTTTTGGTCATGGTCATAGCCAGAAAACCAATACCGGTGGAGAAAACAGTAAGCACGGCATCTGGTATGGCGATCTGCCGATGGCATTGGCACATATCCAGCGTTACCAACTACAGCTGGTAGGCATTCACATGCACATAGGTTCAGGCGTGGACTATGGCCACCTGGAACAAGTGTGTGACGCGATGGTTCAGCAGGTGATCGCGTTGGGGCAGGATATTCAGGCCATTTCTGCCGGTGGTGGCCTGTCTATACCCTATCGTGAAGGTGAAGAATCGATTGATACCAAACACTATTACGGTTTGTGGAATGCGGCTCGTGAGAAGATAGCAGCCCATTTGGGGCATCCGGTGACGTTGGAAATTGAACCGGGGCGTTTTCTGGTGGCGGAATCCGGCGTGCTGGTTGCTGAGGTCCGTGCTGTAAAATCAATGGGGAATCGCCACTTTGTGCTGGTAGATGCCGGGTTTAACGATCTGATGCGTCCGGCGATGTATGGCAGCTATCACCATATTTCTCTATTGCCTGGCGATCTGCGTGACGTGTCGCAGTCAGCGCTGCGTGACAGCGTGATTGCGGGGCCGCTGTGTGAATCCGGTGACGTATTTACCCAGCAGGCGGGGGGGGGTATTGAAACCATTGCGCTGCCAGACGCGCAAGTGGGTGACTATCTGGTATTCCACGATACCGGGGCCTACGGAGCATCAATGTCCTCCAATTACAATAGTCGACCGCTGCTGCCTGAAGTGTTGTTTGAGAAAGGTGAACCTCGTTTGATCCGCCGTCGGCAAACATGGGAAGAACTTGTGGCGCTGGAGTCGATTTAAGTGAATGGTTCTGCCGGGTGCGTTATACCGTCGCGGCTTGGTGATTCGTGTTTTTAATCGTCGCGTTTCAGGAAAAGCGAGAGGGATAATGGCTAAGGTAGTCTGTCTGGCGGAATATCCGCAGTACCAGGAACAGGTGATTGATTGGCTATGGCAGGCATTTGGCAGCGATAATAGCCGAGAATTTTTTGCCAGCATTGTACGCCATAGCCTTAACCCTCCCGCGTTGCCAGTGACGTTTATCGCCCTTGACGCGTCGCGGTTGGTGGGAACCGTTGGACTATGGCGCTGTGATTTAATCAGCCGTCAGGATTTAACACCCTGGTTAGCCGCGCTTTATGTTGATGAAAGCCAGCGATCGACTGGGGTGGGTCAACAATTGCAGCGACACGTGTTGGATTATAGTCGATGCGCCGGGTTTAAAGATTTGTATCTGTACGCCACGTTTCGCGGTTATTACGAAAAATTCGGTTGGCAATATATTGGGGATGGGCTGGATTATCCTGATAAAACGGTGCGACTTTATCACCAGACATTATCGTCCATGAGTCGCGATGAATAATACATCGCCATGTTGGACGTAACGTGCTTTGGCGAGATGCTCGAATAAGAAGCAGGGCTATCGCCGCTGCTTCTTGATCTGACGTTCTGAAATTGTATTCAGAATGATGTCCAATCCCCTTCATTCGTTGACGCTTTTTCCCCACGAGGCGCAGCCAGCGCGGGTTTTAACGCTAACGGCGCTGGCGTCGGTCTGTTGGATAAAGCCTCGTGATGCCCTATCTGGAAGATGCTTACCGTCTGTGCTAACTGTGCCGCCTGTTGTTGCAGCGATTGTGTTGCCGCAGACGCTTCATTCACCAACGAGGCGTTCTGCTGAGTAGTCGCTTCCATCTGATTGACCGCAACGTTTACCTGTTCGATGCCCATGGTTTGTTCGTTGCTGGCTGAGCTGATTTCGCCCACCAGATCGCTGACCCGACGTACGCCGCTGACGATCTCTTGTATGGAAACGCCAGCTTGTTCCACCAGACGGTTACCTGCTTCGACGGTCTGAACGGAATGGTCGATCAATTCCTTAATCTCTTTGGCGGCAGAGGCGCTGCGCTGTGCCAGGCTCCGTACTTCGCTGGCAACCACGGCAAAACCACGGCCTTGTTCGCCCGCCCGCGCGGCTTCGACTGCCGCATTCAGCGCCAGGATGTTGGTCTGGAAGGCAATACTGTCAATGACACCAATGATATCCACGATCTTTTTAGATGATGAGTCGATCGCGCCCATGGTTTCGACCACTTCTATCACCAATTGCCCACCTGACTGAGCCTGTTTGGTAGTTGACTGGGCGAGTTGATTGGCCTGTCGAGCATTATCGGCGTTCTGCCGCACGGTTGAACTCAGTTGCTCAATGGAGGCTGCCGTTTCTTGCAGAGCGCTGGCCTGTTCTTCGGTACGGCTGGAAAGGTCGATATTACCAGCGGCAAGCTGTGACGATGCGCCAGCGATAGATTCCGAACCTTGACGCACTTCCCCGACGATATTACGCAAACGAACGGTCATATCCTGCAAGGCGTGAAGTAACTGCGCCGCTTCGTCACGCCCTTCCGGCTGTACGGCATGTGTGAGATCGCCAGCGGCGACAGCCTGTGTAGCCTGGACGGCGCGCTCCAAAGGATGCACGATGCTGCGTGTCAGCACCCAGGCGATCAGTGCACCTACAACGGCGCTTAACAACCCCATAATACCGAGGAACAGGTAGCCCTGACTGGCACTCTGATTAATGTTTTCGCCCATCTGATCAATGCTGGCGCGCTGGTGGTCACTCAGTGCTTCAACACTTTTCAGGTAGCCATCTGACGCCGGTATGAATTCTTTTTCGAATAACTCGATTGCTTTATCAAACTGACCTGATGATTTTGCAGCGACGATGGCATCGCGTTGTTTAATATAAATCTGACGATATTCACCAACCTTATCGAATAAGGCTTTTTCTTCCGGCGTCGAAATCAGGCTGGCAAATTGTTCCTGTCGTTTACTGCTTTCTTTGCTGGCCGCCGCGTTTGCCGCAGCAAACAATTGTGCCAGAGAATCATCGTTACTGCGTGCAACCGCCATGCTACGTTGCACACCGGCGACCAGTGCCGCATGCCAATCCGATGCTAAACGTTCTTTACGAAGGGGTTCCTGCATCATTTGTTCTGTACTATGAGAGACCTGGTTTAGTTGATAAATACCGCTTGTTAGCATCACCAGAGAAAAAATGATAAGTAACCCAAATCCCGCGGCTAATCGAGTACCGATCTTGTAATTCTTCATTATTTTTTATCGACCTTTAAATGAGAGTAAAAATCTGCCCCCTGACAGACCTGTTCGATATTACGCCTTGTTTTCTTATAGATTCGCTGAATAAACGGCTTAATTAGCGGCTATTTCAAGAGTTATTAAAGGAAAATATAAAATGGATGTTTAATTAGGGCATGAACCTCTGTTTTACTTATTATGTAATCGAAAAATCTTATAAATCAGATAAAAAGATTCATGAGTAATACTTATGATTTATGATGAAAAAAATATACTGTCATATGTCACGTTGCGTGATATTCCGCTCCCGAAATTATCGATTTGAGTTGGTTGATGTACCCAATAATTTAAGTTTCAGAAATACAACAAGGGCGTGACATATTTGTTTTCTTCTCGTGATGCATTATTTCAATTGACGATATGTTGCTTTGCCGTGCGAATGATTCAGGGCATTATCGCGGAGTGCGTTATTTTTGGAGAATGAAAACATGGTGTTCTTACAGGATACGGCAGAATTTTACAGTTGGTTTCACTTAGAGTAGAACTCTTGCGATTCTGAGCTGGTTTATTCACTGCGTGCTCTCTAGAGTATCAGATCCCAGAGGTATTGATTGGTGATATATCGATGTGCTCTGTACATTGAACCATTTGATTACACCAACCTACGCGGATGCGTAGGTTTTTTTTTGCCTGTCGTTTCCGAATGCCTATTGTTTCTGAATACCTATTGTTTCTAAATACCTACTGTTAATGGCTATCTTAAGAAAGCGGTCTCACTGAGATCTCCAAGGTCCTGTTGCCGTCACCTCCTGATGTCATACGCGCAACATGCCGCATCTCGAATCTGTCCATATCATCCCCGCTTTTCAGTGAGTGGCGTTGGAGTCCTCGTTGTTCTGAGAGGAAAAAGTCCTATTGTTTTCTGTTGCTCTGGCGATGAGCGGGTCGCTAAGGTATTTTAATACCGCGTATTTTTTATGACGGGCGATTTCAGCCTGCCACTCTTGGCCGCCGTTAGCGACGTTGAAAAACGCGCCGGGTGCTTTTAGGGCCAATGGATCTGTTTTGTTAAGCAGGTCATACCGTTCATCTGTCGATTGGAGAAGACATGATTTATACCCTGTTACGTTGGGTGTTCCGCCGTCTGTACCGCATCCGGATCGAGGGCGACAGCAGCAATTTTCAGCAATCAAAACTGTTAATTACGCCTAACCACGTATCTTTTCTTGATGGCGTATTACTGGCGCTATTCCTGCCGATAAAGCCCGTCTTTGCCGTCTATTCTTCGATTTCAGAGCGCTGGTTTATGCGCTGGCTGAAACCTTACATTGATTTTGTCCCGCTGGACCCAACCAAACCTTTAGCGATCAAAGGACTGATTAAGGTCATTGAGCGCGGGCAACCCGTCGTGGTTTTCCCAGAAGGTCGAATTACGGTGACGGGTTCGATGATGAAAATATACAGCGGCGCGGCGTTCGTGGCAGCAAAATCGGGTGCCACGTTGATCCCTGTGCGGATTGACGGCGCGGAGCTATCGACGTTTAGTCGCTTAAAAGGTGTTTTTAAGCGTCATTGGTTCCCGCAAATCACCATTAGCTACCTGCCACCAACGACATTGCCAATGCCTGAGGCTAATAGCGCGAGAGAACGCCGTATTTTAGCGGGCGAGCATTTGCATCAAATTATGATGGATGCGCGTATGGCGACGCGCCCACAGCAAACGTTATATCAGGCATTTCTGACAGCGCAGCAGCGTTATGGCCGTGGTTCGCCTTGTGTTACGGATATTTCATTTAACGAAGACAGCTATCAGACGTTGCTGAAAAAATCATTGGGTGTATCGCGTATTTTGCAACGCTTCACGCAGGCCGATGAGTATGTCGGCATATTATTGCCTAATGCCACTGTCACCGTTGCCGCCATTCTGGGCGCAACGCTGCGTAATCGCGTTCCGGCGATGCTGAATTATACCGCTGGCGCGAAAGGCATTCGGAGCGCGATGACAGCCTCGACCATCAAAACGATCGTGACGTCGCGTCAGTTTTTGGAAAAAGGTAAGTTGACCGACCTGCCCAAACAGGTGAGTGAAGCCAATTGGGTTTATCTGGAAGATTTAAAAGATACGGTGACGCTAGCCGATAAGCTGTGGGTGCTGTTCCATCTACTTTTTCCTGCCAAAGCGATGTTGCCGCAAAAGCCAGATGATGCCGCGATTGTGTTGTTTACGTCGGGGTCGGAAGGGAACCCGAAAGGCGTGGTACATTCACATAAGAGTCTGTTAGCTAACGTTGAACAGATCCGAACGGTGGCGGATTTTACCCCGCTTGACCGTTTTATGTCTGCATTGCCGCTATTCCATGCCTTTGGCCTGACTGCCGGGTTGCTGACGCCGCTGATAACCGGTTCCCGCGTTTTCCTCTATCCCAGCCCGTTGCACTATCGTATCGTGCCGGAAGTGGTGTATGACCAGAACTGTACCGTGCTGTTTGGTACGTCTACCTTCCTGGGGAACTATGCGCGTTTTGCTCATCCTTATGATTTTGCCCGTTTACGTTATGTAGTGGCCGGTGCGGAGAAACTGTCTGAACCTATTCGCCAGATATGGCAGGATAAATTCGGTATTCGCATTCTGGAAGGGTATGGCGTAACCGAATGTGCGCCTGTTGTTGCGATTAACGTGCCCATGGCGACAAAACTGCATACCGTGGGACGTTTGTTGCCGGAGATGGAATCTCGCCTGATTACCGTACCGGGGATTGAGCGCGGTGGCCGTTTGCAACTGCGTGGGCCGAATATCATGAAAGGCTACTTGCGTGTCGAAAACCCCGGTGTGCTGGAAGCGCCTGCGGCGGAGAACGCGCAGGGCGAGTTACAAATGGGTTGGTATGATACTGGCGATATCGTCGAGTTGGATGATGAAGGCTTCTGTACCATTGTCGGGCGTGTGAAACGCTTTGCCAAGCTGGCCGGTGAAATGGTCTCACTGGAAAGCGTTGAGCAATTGGCGCTCAGGATCTCACCTGATGCGCAGCATGCCGCCAGCGCGAAAAGCGATAGCAGTAAGGGGGAAGCGTTGGTGTTGTTCACGACGGATCATACCCTGACTCGCGATAAATTACTGGCGCAAGCACGAAGCAGTGGTGTGCCTGAACTGGCGGTGCCGCGTGATGTTCGCTATGTGAAAGCATTGCCGTTGCTCGGCAGTGGCAAAACCGACTTTGTCACGCTGCGTCAGATGGCGGAACAGTCTGTTTCAGAACGATCTGTTTCAGAACAATCTGTTTCTGAGTCATCGAGCACGGAGCAGCTATCATGAGCCATATACCGGGGGCGACGCCGCCGTTATTGTCGCGCAGTATGAGTGCGGTCATTATTGCGCAGTTCTTTTCCGCTTTCGGTGACAATGCGTTGTTGTTTGCCACGCTGGCGTTGATCAAACAGCTTGTATATCCAGACTGGAGCCAGCCGTTTTTGCAGATGGGGTTCGTCGCGGCCTATATCATTCTGGCACCGTTCGTGGGGCAAGTGGCAGATAGCTTTGCGAAAGGGCGGGTGATGATGTTCGCCAATGGCTTGAAGCTGTCGGGCGCGCTGCTGATTTTTGTTGGCGGCAATCCGTTCCTGGGCTACACGCTGGTTGGCGTGGGAGCCGCCGCCTATTCTCCAGCCAAGTATGGCATTTTAGGGGAAATTACCCGTGGCGATCAGTTGGTGAAGGCGAATGGCTTGATGGAAGCGTCCACAATCGCGGCGATCCTGACTGGGTCGGTTGCCGGCGGAGTCTTAGCGGATTGGAACGTGAACGCTGCGCTGGCGATTTGTGCGGTTGCTTATGGGATCGCACTAGGGGCCAACCTGTTGATCCCGCATCTCAAGGCCGCTCGTCCGGGACAACCTTGGCATCCGGCGCGGATGACGACCAGCTTCTTCTCTGCCTGTCGGGTACTGTGGCAGGACGGCGAAACGCGTTTCTCGCTGCTTGGTACGAGCTTGTTCTGGGGGGCGGGCGTCACGCTACGTTTTCTGTTGGTGCTGTGGGTGCCGCTGGCGCTGGGTATTACCGATAACGCAACGCCAACCCTGTTAAACGCAATGGTTGCTGTGGGGATCGTGGTAGGCGCAGGGGTAGCGGCCAAGATAATTACGTTGAAAACCGTGCAGCGTTGTCTGCCTGCCGGCGTACTGATTGGCGTGGTCGTCGTGATTTTCACCCTTCAGACTAACCTGATTAGCGCCTATGGTTTACTCATGTTGCTCGGGGCGTTAGGGGGATTCTTTATTGTGCCGCTGAACGCGCTGTTGCAGGAACGGGGCAAAGTGAGCGTCGGGGCCGGTAATGCCATAGCGGTACAGAATTTGGGCGAAAATACGGCAATGCTGGTGATGCTGGGTCTCTACTCTCTGGTCGTAAAATTAGGGGTATCAGTGATGACCATTGGCATTGGCTTCGGCGTATTATTTGCGCTGGCGATTGCAATGTTGTGGACGTGGTTGATTTTGGCAAAGCGGCGTAAAAGCGTGTGAGGATAGGATGTTGAGTGAAAGGATGGGTATGAATCTGATATGGCATGACTGGAGTGTCGAGGATCTGAATGTCTATTCATTACATGACATTCTGGCATTGCGTAATCAGGTGTTTGTTGTTGAACAAACCTGCCTGTACCTGGATACAGACGGCCGTGATTTAGCGGCCGGAAACCGACATATCGCTGCGTATGATAACGGAAAGCTGGCTGCCTATGCCCGTCTACTGGCCCCGAATTCGGGTAATCAGGCGGTGACGATTGGGCGCGTTATTGTCGCGCCCCATGCCAGAGGGCAACGTCTTGGCCATCAATTGATGGAGCATGCATTGTTTGCCTGTGCCCGCCATTGGCCGCAAAAACCGCTTTTTCTTGCTGCTCAGGCTCACCTGCAAGCGTTTTATGCCGGCTTTGGGTTTATGCCCGTGAGTGATGTTTATGATGAGGATGGCATTCCGCATATTAATATGTTGTCCAACGCTTCATCATAGGCTGTCGCCTTTTTTGATGTTAACAACGGATTGAGTCAGTTGCTGGAAGGTGCCGGGCGCGCGGACGCCCGGTTCTATAGGGTGCGTTGACGCGCATTACCCTTATTCTTCCGGTAAAAATAGTTCCAGCAGCGAATTCAGGAATAGCTTTCCCTGTTCGGTAATTTGCCAGTCAGTGTCGGTTTCAATCAGGTAATTTTTCTCCAGCGCCTGATCGAGTTGGGCGCGGATAAGATGTTCGTCCAGACCCGTATAAGCAGTGAAATCTGCGCGTGGCGCGGCTTCTAGCAGACGGAAGCGGTTCATGAAAAATTCAAAAGGACGCTCTTCATCGGCCACGTTGTATTGTTTATCCCGGTAGGTGCCTTGCATATAGCCACGTGGATGACGAACTTTCACCGTGCGCAGAATGCGTCCGTCGTTGAAGGTGAGTTTGCCATGCGCACCGCAACCGATCCCCAGATAGTCTCCAAATCGCCAGTAGTTGAGATTATGCTGACATTGATAACCCGGTTTGGCATAAGCGGAGGTTTCATATTGCTGGTAGCCTGCGGCGCTCAGCAATTGATGACCCCGCTCATAGATGTCCCACAGCGCATCATCGTCTGGTAGCGTGGGGGGACGTGAACTGAACAATGTGTTGGGTTCAATTGTTAACTGATACCAGGATAAGTGTGGGGGATTGAGCGCAATGGCCTGACGTAGATCGTTCAACGCATCGTCTAGCAATTGGTCAGGCAGACCATGCATCAAATCAAGGTTAAAACTGCGTAATCCTAGTCCGGCAGCCAGATTTGCCGCACGTTTTGCTTCTTCAGGGCCATGAATCCGGCCTAAACGGCTCAGCTTTTGGGCGTCGAAACTTTGTACGCCAATAGAAATCCGGTTGATGCCAGCACGCTGATAGCCGCTGAAACGATCGGCTTCTACCGTCCCCGGATTCGCTTCCATGGTAATCTCGGCATTTGGCATCAGCGACAGGCGCTCACGCACACCGTCTAACAAAAATTGCATAGCCTCTGCGCTTAGCAGGCTTGGCGTACCGCCACCGATAAAGATGGAATGTAGCGGTCGGTTACTCGTCAGTGGCAGATCGGCATCAAGGTCGGCCAACAGATGCTCAACGTACTCCTGGTGTGGTACATCGCCTTTCAATGCGTGTGAATTGAAATCGCAATAGGGGCACTTCTGTACACACCAGGGAATATGAATATACAGGCTGAGCGGTGGTAGCTTAAGCATTACGCAAGGCATCCAGTAGCAAACGCATTGCCTGACCTCGATGGGATTGTGCGTTTTTTTCTTCACGGGTGAGTTCGGCGGCCGTTTTACCCAGTGCCGGTACAAAGAAGATCGGATCGTAGCCAAAACCGCCTGAGCCAGTCGGTGCATGTTTCAATACGCCTTTCCAACTACCGTGGCATACCAGTGGGGTCGGGTCGTTGGCATGACGCAAATAAACCAGCACACAATGGAAACTGGCACCGCGCTGGGCATCAGGTACCGCTTTCAGCGTGTCCAATAGCTTATCCAGATTTTGCTGGTCGCTGGCGTCAACCCCTGCATAACGCGCGGAGTAAATGCCTGGCGCACCGCCCAATGCATCCACCGCCAGACCGGAGTCATCGGCAATGGCGGGTAAGCCCGCTATCTGCGAGGCGTGGCGTGCTTTCAGGATGGCATTCTCGATAAATGTCAGACCGGTTTCTTCGGCGGAATCCACCCCTAGTTCCGTTTGAGCCACGATATCCAGACCGAAGTCAGCCAGTAAACTGGCAAGCTCGCGTACCTTACCGGGATTACCGGTCGCCAAAACCACTTGTTGCATCTTGTTTTCCTGCGTTGTTATCGAATGAGTTTTGTTATCGAATGAGTTCCGCGACTTCTGTCGGGATAGCTTGCGGGTTGATGATTTTAATCTGTTTGTGTCGGCCAAGTTCACCTTTTTCGATAACGACCAGGCTTTTGGCAACCCGGAATTGCTTTGCGAGGAATTTAGTCAGATGGGCGTTAGCCTGCCCATCAACGGGTGGGGCGGTGATGGCGACTTTAAGTTCGTCACCATGTAACCCGATGATCTGATCGCGGCTGGCCTTCGGTTGGATATACAACCGAATGATCAGATCATCGTTGTGGCGAGTTACAGCACTCACAACAAGAACCAATATTCCGGAAACAGATCCATACCCAGATAGTTGAACAGATACAGAATCAAAATGACGACCATGGCCGAGAAATCGATGCCGCCCATTGCCGGGATAATGCGGCGAATCGGTGCCATAAAAGGCTCTGTCATCTGGTGCAGCAAATATTCAATAGGGCTACGTCCCTGACTAATCCAACTCATCAGAGAGCGGATGATCACCACCCAGAAAACCAGATAGCCAGCCGATTTAACCAGAGAAATCAGCCCAACGACCAGATTCATTGGACTGAGCGATAGCGCTCCAGACTGAATAAGTAGCATTAACGGGAATTTAATGGTGGTCAGAATAAAAGCGAGTAGTAATGATGCACTGTCGATCGGCCCTAACGAAGGCAGAATGCGACGCAGAGGTCCGACGATCGGTTGTGTTATTTTTACCACGAACTGCGATAAAGGATTATAGAAATCGCTGCGCGACCACTGCATCCAAATACGCAACAGCAATACCATCACATAGAGGTCGACCAGCGTTTTGACCAGAAAAGTCAGGGTAAGCATAAATACGTCAGTTCCTTATAAAATGAGTAAACAGCGAAATAGCACGTTGTGTTAAAAAAGTTTTTCCATTTCTTGCGCGCGGTTGACGGCCGCCTGCATGGCATCGGAAATCGTTTGGGTCAGCTCGCGTTCATTAAATACCCGCAACGCGGCTGCTGTGGTGCCCCCTTTAGATGTGACATTCTCCCGTAGCGTTGATAGCGGCGTATCGGGGTTCGCTTCCACTAATGCGGCGGCACCGGAGGCAGACTGCTGTACCAACAGGCGAGCGGTCTCTTGATCAAACCCCTGACGAATCGCTTCCTGCTGCATGGCTTCCATGAACAGGAAAAAATAGGCTGGTGCGCTACCTGCGGCAGCAATAACGCCGTTAATGTCGGATTCGTTTGCAACCCAGCATACTTTCCCCACGCTTTTCATCAGATCGGCGGTAAATGCCTTATCGGATTCACTGACGTTTGCAGGCGCATACAAACCGCTCATGCCTTTTCCCACCAGCGATGGGGTATTAGGCATGATGCGAACGATATTGAGTCGCTCGTTCAATAAGGTATGAAAACGCGCGATACTCACGCCAGCGGCAATCGACAATACCAGTTTGCCGGTGAAATCCACCTGTTGTTCCAAAGGCGCACAAACGGTTGCCATCATCTGTGGCTTAACGGCCAACACAATAACATCGGCGTCTTGTGCGCGGTTTACATTATCGGCGCTGCTGATGACACCGTATTTTGCCGCCAATGCATCGCGATTCTTTTCGGAAGGCGCGCATACGCTAATCTGGTGAGCAGGATAGCCCCCCTCAATTAATCCGGCGATAATGGCCTGCGCCATATTACCGGCACCGATAAACGCTATTTTACGCTGCTGCATGTCAATTCTCGCTGTTGCCAAACGCCGTCGTGTACACCGCGTTGGATGGATTGTGTTAATCGTGTTAAACGTTATTGCCTATCAGGTGGTTGGGTAATCACGCGCACCAAAAATGGCGGTACCGATCCTGACGAGCGTACTACCAGCCGTAATGGCGGCTTTCATGTCATCCGTCATCCCCATCGATAAGGTATCAATATGAGGATAGTGCAAGGCTAACTGCTGGAATAGGTCGGCCATTTGCCGAAAAACAGCCAACTGACGTTCATAATCCGTTTCTGGCGCAGGAATGGCCATCAGGCCCCGGAGGCGCAGGTTCGGCAATGCTGCCACGCTGGCAGATAACGTCGCCAATTCATCGATCATAATGCCGGATTTGCTGGGCTCATTGCTGATATTGATTTGTAATAGCACATTCAGCGGTGGCAGTGTCGTCGGACGTTGTTCGCTCAGTCTCTGGGCGATACGCAGACGATCCACCGTATGAAACCAGTCAAAATTTTCGGCAACCAGGCGGCTCTTATTCGACTGTAGCGGGCCGATAAAGTGCCATTCTAACGATGTGTCTGGCTGACTTTCCCGAAAATAACGGATTTTGTCTACGCCTTCCTGAACATAATTTTCACCAAATGCCCGCTGTCCGGCGCGAATGGCTTCTTCGATCGCCGTCACAGGTTTGGTTTTACTGACGGCAAGCAACATCACATCTTCTGGCGCCCGTGCGCATTGCTGTGCGGCCGTTGAGATCTGCTGCCGGATGTCCTGTAGATTTTGCTGGATAGTGGTCATAGTCGTTCAGGAGGCTTATTTATGGATATAGATGAATGGGTAGCGCTTAGTGTAAAACATAATGCATCGGATCTGCACCTGTGTAGCGGGCATCCGCCCGTATTGCGCATCGATGGTCGGCTACAGCCTGAAAATACCTTACCACGTTTAGGGACTGACCAACTGGAACAATGGTGTGCAACCTGGTTAGCGTCAACACAGCGCCAGCGATTGCAGCAGTCAGGGCAGGTTGATGGTGCCTTAACACTGGCCTGTGGGCAACGTTTGCGAGTGAATGTTTTTCGCCAGCGCCACGGGCTTTCCATTGCGCTCCGGTTGATTCCCTCGTCTCACCTTTCACTGCATGCGTTGCGAGCGCCGACGATCCTCTCTCATTTGCTGGAATGCCAGGATGGTTTGATTCTTGTCACGGGGGCTACGGGGAGTGGTAAATCCACTACGCTGGCAGCCCTGATTGCGGCCCTTAACGAAAAACAGGCTCGGCACGTTATTACACTGGAAGATCCGATCGAGTTTATTCATTCCAGCCAGAAATGCCTGATCCAACAACGCGAAATTGGTCAACACAGTACGTCGTTTTCATTGGCCCTTCGTGCCGCATTGCGCGAAGACCCTGATGTAATTTTGTTGGGGGAGCTACGGGATACTGAAACTATCCGGTTAGCGCTGACAGCGGCCGAAACGGGTCATTTGGTTCTTGCCACTTTGCATACGCGAAGTGCGGCACAAGCGGTTGATCGATTGATCGATGTGTTCCCCGGGGAGGAGAAAACGTTTGTCCGCAGCCAACTAGCGGCCTGTTTACAAGCCGTGGTCGCTCAGAAACTGGTGCCGATGCCGCAGGGCGGGCGTGTTGCTCTGTTTGATATTCTGACGGCGACCTCTGCGGTCAGTAATCTGATTCGTGAAGGGAAAAGTCATCAGCTTCCCAGCCTGATCCAAACGGGGGCGCAGTCTGGGATGCAAACATTTGAGCAAAGCTATCAACAGCGCCAGCGAGAAGGGCTATTGTCCTAGCGACCACAATTCAGGGTATCGCGCCGATTATGTCCGCTATTTGACGCAATTACGGCCTTGTCGCTTGGCGACATAGAGTTTTTCATCTGCTAGCCGAATCCAGTCATCGACGGAGGCAAGACCAGGCTGCCAGAGTGCAACGCCGACGCTGATAGTGAATTTCAATAATTGGCGGTCATATAACAGCGTGTGTTGTTCTATCAACTGGCGAATACGTTCTATCGCGGCGAAGGCTTCATGGGCAGAGACATCCTTGAGGAGCATAATGAACTCTTCACCACCGATGCGGGCCACGATATCCTCTTTGCGTAAAGACATATGCATCAACAGGGCGAGTTCTTTGAGTACGGCATCACCGGCAAGATGACCATGCGCATCGTTGATTTTTTTGAAGAAATCAATGTCGATGACGGCCAGGCAACTTTTAGTGATATCTTCCCCTGGCTTCTGGTGATGAAAATAGGTATTGGCCTGTTCAAAGAAACTGCCACGGTTGGGGAGGCCGGTGAGAAAATCGTGTCCGGCGTTGAAACGCAACCTCTCTTCTATTTGCCTGCGTTCATCCTCAAGTGAACGGGCATGAATAATAATTCCCAGCGTTTTCACCAGTGGTGCCAGCAGTTCAATGACATCCTGATCGTAACCGTTTTGGCGGTTCGCCAGCGCAATCATGCCGATGGCTTTGCCATCATGCGTAATGGGAATACCAAGGAAAGCAAACAAGTGTGGGTGGCCGGGAGGAAATCCCTTGCTGGCATGATGGCTTGGTAAGTCGTTAGTGCACACAATCGTATTGTGTGTGACAACATGGCCGAACAGGTTATCAAGTTTAGAAAAGATCAATCCACCGTTGGTTTTGCGCTGCTGGTTATACCATTCTCGCGTTGTATCGTCCCAGGAAAGGTTTGATATCGATGGGATGTAAAGAGACTGGCCTTCCTGATTTTCCTGTACGATGGCAATAAACCCAAACTGGCTACTTGTTACGTTAAGCAGGCGTTGGAAGACCTTGTCGCAGGCTGATGACAGGTTGTGATCGAGTAGAAAACTATCATGAACGGTGAGCAGAATATCGAGAATTGCCCCTTGTTGTTTGGCCTTTTTCTCCGTCTGAACGTTTTGCGTAATATTATGGGCATACTTAATAATTTTGCGCACTTCACCTTCGCTATCGACGACTGGGCTATAGGTTGCCTGTATCCAAAACGGTTTATTATTTTTTCCCAGCCGATGAAAGCGGCCGCTGACAGACTGTCCTTGTCGTAATTTTGTCCAAAATGCTTGATATTCAGGGGAAAGAATATCGTCTCTGGTGCACAGTACTTGATGATGTTGCCCGAGGATCTCCTGCTTTTTATAACCCGTCAGAGTAAGGTAATTATTGTTAGCGCGAATAATATATCCGTGCTTATCAAATTCAATGACCCCTTGTGAGCTTTCTATCGCGTCTAATTTCGCCCGATTTTCTGAGGTATGCTGTTTTTCCTGAGTAATATCCAATGCCAGTTTAATCACACCAATATGACATCCCCTATCGTCAATGATTGGTGTATAGGCAGCATGAATCCAGATAATGTCATTCTGTTTTGTTTTTCGTTTAAATTCGCCCGAACTAATACTACCGTTAATAATGTTGACCCAAAATCGATCATGATCCTGACGCTGTTCTTCTAGTAAGAACAACTCGTGGGGCTGCATAAGTACTTCTGATTTATGGTATCCCATCATGTCGCAAAATCGTGAGTTGACTTCAATCACCCTGCCTGTCAGATCAAATTCAGCGATAGCATAAGCATTGTTGAGTGCATACAGTTTGGCTTGGCTGTCAAATTTAGTAATCAAATCAACATCAACTAATTGACTATTCATATTTATGTTTACCTATATACTTCCAGGAATATTTATTTAATAGGCTGCTATTAATTTCGTTAATACCTATACCCGTCATACTTCAAGTTGCATGTGCGTTGGCTGCGTTCAGTCACCCGAATCACTTACTCAAGTAAGCTCATCGGGATTCCTTCGCTTGCCGCCTTCCTGAAACTTGAATTATTTTGGGTATATACCCCTAAAACTACGGTGACATGTGCCAGCTTCCTGCCATTTGAATGGATTAGCATGTATGTGTACCTGTCATATTCCAGGTGCAGGTGTAGTCGTTAGCCTACGGTTATCCTGCAACCCGAGTTATTTATGGTAGGTATAGCTTCGGATACCGATTAATGAACATTGGGTAGCCGTGGCTAATCTGCATTTTTATTTGGTTATATTTTTCAGTTTGTTATTTTAAAAATCTGAATAGATCCATTCTGTTGTTGGTGCGGCACGACACGTATTCCTGGTGGGAACATAAATGACAATAGGAAATAAGCGATCTAATTATGAGAAAGTATAATGCATGAATTTTTTTTTGTGGGTTTAACGCATTTTTCGTACAACGACCGCAATATTTCTAATCACTATCGCGCTACCACCTTTACGTCTCGCGGTCTCGACTGGGGATAATTTGATCTGATGTTAAACGAGAGAAGGGCAGGCACCGGGGAGTGACCCAAATGCCTGTTGGATATTTACGCGGAGTAACTCAACTGTTCTTGTGCGCGGCGCATAATGATCTTGCCGTGGCGAATCGATAGCATTGCTTTTGCCTGGCGACATAGCGCGTCATAGTCGTTTTCGGCGTCCAGAATCACCAAATTGGCTGGACGACCAACGGCGATACCGTATCGTTCTCCCAGATTCATGGCTTTGGCGCTGTTATCGGTTACGAAATCCAGGCAACGTTGCAGATCCTCATAGCCCATCATATGGCAGATATGCAGACCAGCATCCAGTATGCGCAGGATGTTGCCATTGCCAATCGGATACCACGGATCCCTGATTGAGTCCTGTCCGAAACAGACATTCATGCCAGCTCGGTCAAGCTCGGCTACGCGAGTGAGCCCACGACGTTTGGGGAAGCTATCAAAGCGCCCTTGCAGATGGATGCTCTCCGTCGGACAGGAAACAAAATTAATCCCGGACATTTTGAGTAAACGGAAAAGCTTGTAACAGTAAGCGTTGTCATAGGAACCCATTGCTACCGTATGGCTGGCGGTGACTAAGTGCCCCATCTGGCGGACGCGTGCTTCTTCTGCCAATACTTCCAGAAAACGCGATTGCGCATCGTCGGTTTCATCACAATGTACGTCAACCAGACAACCGGTACGCTCGGCTAAATCCATCAGGAATTTGATAGAACTGACACCCTGGTCGCGCGTATTTTCGAAATGGGGAATGCCGCCCACCACATCAGCCCCCATTTCAATTGCTTGCTCCATCAATTGCCGGCCATTGTTAAAGGATTCAATTCCTTCTTGCGGAAAGGCGACGATTTGCAGATCGATCAGGTCGCGAGCTTCATGTTTTACTTCCAGCATGGCTTTCAGTGCAGCAAGACTGGCATCGGTCACATCGATATGCGTGCGGACATGCTGAATACCGTGATCGCGCAGCATACCAATCGTGGTGTGCGCCCGCTGCTTGGTATCGTCGTGGGTGATGGTGGCTTTGCGCTGGCCCCAGCGTTCGATCCCTTCAAATAGCGTACCGCTCATATTCCATTCTGGATCACCCGCGGTAAGGGTCGCGTCCAAATGGATGTGTGGTTCAACCAGAGGAGGGATGACCAACCGACGATTGGCGTCGATCACATCGTCATTTTCCCCAACGTGTAAGACGGCTTGCTGAGCATCGATGGATGCGATCAGCCCGTTCTCTATATTAATAGTGAAAAGACCATGTTGCCGACGAAGGCCGGCATTAATAATTTTCATAAAAACTCCTGCGGTCAGGCTCATTACTTACTCACCCTGCACAACCATGTCAGGACGGGTACGCTTGGCGACTTCATAGAACACAATATAGCTGGCGGCCGAGGCGGCGATCCCTACCAGTGGGGCGATCCACGGGGAAAAGTAGGCTAATAGCGCACCAATAGCATAAGCACTCAGGCCGATCATATTAAAACGTGGCAGCGTTGTCTGTTTAATCGCCGGGTATTTACCGCGGTAGCGAAACCAGTAATCAGCCATAATAACGCCGCCGATGGGGGGAATAATTGAACCCAACAAGATAAGAAATGGGATCAGCATTTCATACATGCCGCCAATAGCCAGTACGATCCCGGCTACGGCACCGATCAGCGTTAAGGTTCGACGACGTTCGCTGCGCAGCAGGTGACAGGCGGCGGCAGACACGTTGTAAATAGTCGGTCCCTGTATTGTCCACAAATTAAGGCACAGCATGATGACTGCCGCCATTGATAGGCCCTGTAGCATCATTACGGCGACAATGTCGGCTTGTTTATAGACAATCGCGCAGTAGGCACCGGAAATGATCATCAAGCCATTACCACCGAGGAAGCTGAGAAAGCTGGCCGAAACGGCGATACGGCCATTGCGGGCAAGACGCGTCCAGTTTGTTGCCTGCGTCGCGCCACTGGCAAAGGTGCCGAATACCATAGTAATGGCGGCGGAGAAGGTCATGGTTTGCGAAGGTTCGATGGCTTTTAACCCTGTCCATCCACCGATATCATGAGTCGCGATCCACATTGAAACAATCAGTAGAACGAACATCAACGGAACGGAAACGCGTGACAGCACGTCCAATCCTTTGTATCCCACCAGTGCGGTAATGGAAAAACCCAGGCCAAACAAAATCATCAGCGGGATAGTGATACTGTCAGACAAGTCCAGCAGTTTAACCAGCGAGATTGCCAGCGTCGCGGTTCCCCATGCATACCAACCCAACTCGGCAAACCCCAGTAAAAAGTCGGAGAGCTTGCTGCCTATTTCACCGAAACAAAAACGCCCCATTAGCACCGAGTTCAAGCCACTGCGTGCGGCGATCAGTGATAGCGATGCGGCGTAGATGGCTAGTAATAGGTTGCCAATAACCGCAACCCACAGCATATCGACAATGTTAAAAGCGACGCCGATTTTGCCACCGGCGAACATGGTGCCGGTGAAAAAGGTAAAACTGAATAACACCATTGAAATAGACAGTAGTCCCTTGCGCCCCTCTTTGGGAGCTTCACTGAGCGGAAACTCGCTTTTTTCTGACATTGTGGCTTTCCTCTGGAATGGAATAAATGCGTGTTGCGGAAACACATGACGGCTTAAAAAAGACAAACAGGTCCGTAATAGCAATAAATGTGCCTGTTTTTACAGAGGAAAAAATGGATGAAATTAGGGTGTAGCGTTTGTGTCTCTGGATCTTGTGCACCATGATCGTGCTTTGTTATGGTGCATTGCACCAAAATGGATCGGTCTGTCATCGTGGTCGTGCGAAGATTGAATCATGATATATCCGTCATACTTCACGTTGCCCGTGCGTGTGTGATTGCCTTTCCTGCCGTCTTTCTGTCATTCGGTATACCGCATTAGATCGGGAGTTTTAACGCTAAATAATTAGCCGTAGTGTTTGAGGCTGGTTTATTATCTGCGGGTAAAGTCTGATTTTGCTTTTTCAGTTTGTTTCAGGCAAGTTGTCGATCGGCATCTTGCATCTATTTTTATGGGGCGACATCGGGTCGCTAGTCAATGATACCCAGAGGTATCCGAGGTTTATGTGCAGTTAACAAGTTTCACGGATTATGGCTTGCGGGCGTTGATCTATATGGCGTCTTTACCCAGCGGAAAAATGACCAGCATTTCTGAGGTAACAGAGGTGTATGGCGTATCGCGTAATCATATGGTCAAAATTATCAATCAACTTAGTCGTGCGGGTTTTGTGATGGCCGTGCGTGGGAAGAATGGCGGGATCCGATTAGGGAAACCGGCCGAATCGATCCGGATTGGTGATGTAGTCCGTGAGCTGGAGCCCCTGTCGTTGGTTAATTGCAGTAGCGAGTTCTGCCATATCACACCGGCTTGTCGGCTTAAGCAGGTACTTCAACAGGCTGTGCAGCACTTTTTGCAGGAACTCGATCAGTACACGCTGGCTGATATGGTCAAAGAAAACCCGCCGCTTTACCAGTTATTGTTGGTTGAATGAGTGTCGTTCAGCCTCCTGCTGATGACAATGGAGGAACCACAATGTCACAAGATCCATTCCTGGAACGAGAAGCAGAAAAATACGAATCCCCTATTCCGAGTCGTGAATTTATTCTGGCGCATATTGCCAAACGAGATACGCCGATTAACCGTGAGGAGCTCGCCTCCGATCTGCAACTGACAAGTGAAGAACAGCTTGAAGCGTTACGCCGCCGCCTGCGCGCGATGGAACGTGACGGACAACTCGTGTTTACGCGTCGTCAATGCTATGCGTTACCAGAAAAACTGGATCTGCTACGCGGTACGGTTATCGGTCACCGCGACGGTTTCGGTTTCCTACGCGTTGAAGGACGTAAAGACGACCTCTATTTGTCCGCAGAGGAAATGAAACGAGCGATTCATGGCGATGTTGTTTTAGCACAACCACTGGCTGCCGATCGCAAAGGCCGTTGTGAAGGCCGTATTGTTCGGGTTCTTGAACCGCGCACCGGGCAAATCGTTGGGCGCTATTTTGTGGATGCTGGCGTTGGTTTTGTCGTGCCGGACGATAGCCGTCTGAGTTTCGATATTCTGATTCCTAAAGAAAACATCAACGGTGCCCGTATGGGCTTTGTCGTGGTGGTTGAACTGACTCAGCGAGCAACCAGAAGAACGAAAGCGATCGGGAAAATTGTCGAAATCCTGGGCGATAACATGGGAACCGGGCTGGCGGTAGATATCGCGTTGCGCACCCACGAAATCCCTCACAGTTGGCCTTCTCAGGTGGAAAATCAGGTTAAAGATCTTTCTGAGGATGTGCCTGAAGACGCGAAAAAAGACCGGGTGGATTTACGTAAGCTGCCATTGGTGACAATCGATGGCGAGGATGCGCGTGATTTTGACGATGCGGTTTATTGCGAGAAAAAACGCGGTGGCGGCTGGCGGCTGTGGGTGGCGATTGCCGATGTGAGTTATTACGTGCGCCCGAATACGCCTTTGGATCATGAAGCACGTGCGCGTGGAACCTCGGTTTATTTCCCATCGCAGGTTGTTCCGATGTTGCCGGAAGTGTTGTCGAATGGGCTTTGTTCGCTTAACCCGCAGGTGGATCGCCTGTGTATGGTTTGCGAGATGACGGTATCGGCGCAAGGCAAATTGACATCGTATAAATTTTACGAAGCGGTCATGAGTTCACACGCTCGTCTGACCTACACCAAGGTGTGGAATATTCTGCAAGGGGATGCGGAACTACGCGAGCACTATAAGCCGTTGGTGGGTGGGCTGGAAGAACTGCATAACATGTATAAAACGCTGGAGCATGCGCGCGAAGTTCGTGGCGGCATCGCGTTTGAAACCGAAGAAGCGAAGTTTATTTTCAACGCGGAACGCCGTATCGAACGTGTTGAGTCTGTTGTGCGGAACGATGCGCATAAACTGATCGAAGAATGCATGATTCTGGCGAACATCTCTGCGGCGAAATTTGTCGAGAAAAATGAAGAGCCTGCACTGTTCCGCGTTCACGACCAGCCAAGTGAAGACCATGTTCTGGCGTTACGTAGCGTATTGGGCGAATTGGGATTGACGCTAAAAGGTGGGATGAAGCCACAGCCGAAGGATTATGCGGAACTTATGGTGGAAGTCGCCGATCGTCCCGATCATGAAATGCTGCAAACGATGCTGCTGCGTTCGATGAAACAGGCCGTTTACGATCCTGAAAATCGCGGGCACTTTGGTTTGGCGTTAACGTCCTATGGACATTTTACGTCACCGATCCGACGCTATCCTGATCTGTCCCTGCACCGCGCAATCAAATATTTGCTGAGTGCTCGCAAGGAACGCTGGACGCCAACCGGCGGCTGGCACAGTGATATGAATGAGATGCTGCAATTGGGCATGCACTGTTCAATGACTGAACGCCGGGCCGATGAAGCAACTCGAGATGTGGCAGACTGGTTGAAGTGTGACTTTATGCAGGATCACGTCGGCGAAGTTTTCACTGGTATCATTTCCAGCGTGACCGGATTTGGTTTCTTTGTTCGTCTGACCGATTTATTTATTGATGGGCTGGTACATGTTTCCACATTGGATAATGACTACTATCGCTACGATAATATTGGTCAACGTTTGATCGGTGAGTCACGGGGCCAGGTGTATCGTCTGGGTGACGAAGTGGAGATCCGTGTTGAGGCGGTGCATATGGATGAGCGCAATATCGATTTTGCTCTCGTGTCCAGTACGCGCAAACCTCGTGGAGAAGGGAAGACCGCACGCGATCGGGCGAAAAAGCCGGATACCCGTGATGCTAAACCGAACCGCCGTCGTCGCAATGCTGCTAAGCCTGCCGCGAATTTTGAACCAGATTCAGCTTTCCGCAAAGAAGGCGATCGTAAGGCTAAGCCTGTAAAAGCGAAGTCGAAAAAGAGCGGTGCGGATAAAGCGAAAAAAAATGCTGAAAAAACGCGTAAGATTGCGGCAGCAACCAAAGCTAAACGCGCGAAGAAGAAATCTGCTGAATAAGGTTTGTGCTCCCGCTTCCTCCCTTGTGCAGGGAGGAGCGGGCTCTGCCTATCATGATTAATTTGAAGAGTATCAATGAGCGAAATTATTTACGGTATTCATGCTGTTAAAGCGCTGCTGGAGCGCGATCCGCAACGCTTTCTGGAAGTTTTTATCCTTAAGGGACGAGACGATCGTCGCCTGCAACCTGTTGTTGCTGAACTGGAAGCTCAGGGTATTGTGATTCAACTCGCTAACCGTCAGTGGTTGGATAGCCAGTCTGAAGGGGCGGTGCATCAGGGAATTGTTGCGAAGGTTAAAGAAGGAAGGAAGTATCAGGAAAACGACCTGCCGACGTTACTGGAAAACCTGGAGACGCCTTTTTTGCTGGTGCTGGATGGTGTAACCGATCCACATAATCTGGGGGCTTGCCTGCGTAACGCTGATGCAGCCGGAGTGCATGCGGTGATTGTTCCGCGCGATCGGTCTGCACAGTTGAATGCCACGGTGAAGAAAGTCGCTTGTGGTGCGGCAGAAAGTGTTCCGCTGATTAGCGTAACCAACCTTGCGCGTACGCTGCGATTATTGCAGGAACACAATGTCTGGATCGTTGGAACGGCAGGAGAAGCCGATCACACGTTGTATCAGAGCAAACTGACCGGGTCACTGGCGTTAGTGATGGGGGCTGAGGGGGAAGGTATGCGTCGCCTCACTCGCGAACATTGCGATGAACTGATCAGTATCCCGATGGCGGGCAGCGTATCATCACTGAACGTGTCGGTGGCGACGGGCGTGTGTCTGTTTGAGGCGGTGCGTCAGCGGGCGTAACCGTACCTTTCTGAATAAAAATATAGCTCGGTAAGGGCTATATTTTTTATGTCTAATGCTTTTCCCCTCCATGATATTTTCTTTGTTGCCTACAGTGTGTTGTGGTTATCCGATGGTTATTTCCGCATTACTTATTCTATAAAGTCGTGTATAAACGCTTTGCTATGCATTAATCGCTTATACCCATCATACTTCAAGTTGTGCGTTGGCTGCGTTCGTTACTCGGCTCATCCATGAGCCTCGCCCTTTCAGGACAAAAACGCCTTGCCGTTTTTGTCCTGAAACTTGAATTAGTTAGGGTATATACCTGTCACCGTTTCCCTGCTTGCTGAATGACGACGGTTTTATATAAAAAGGAATATTGCCATGCCGATAGTGACCTCTTTACTCGCTTTTGCTTCTTACTTTTTCATTGGGTTTGCCATGGTTTTGGTTTTCCTGTTTATCTATACCCGATTTACGCCACATGATGAGTGGGCGTTGATTAAAGAAAACAATAGTACGGCGGCAATTGGGTTTGGTGGCGCGTTAATCGGTTATGTTATTCCACTTTCCAGCGCAGCAATCAATTCAGTCAGTCTGGTGGATTACATGACCTGGGGTGCGGTTGCGCTGGTGGTTCAACTGTTGATTTACTTCGCCGTGCGTTTGTATATGCCGCGTCTGAGTCAGCATATTCAGAATAATGATGTCGCGTCAGGCGCATTTTTGTGTGCCGCATCGCTAAGCGGTGGCATTCTGAATGCGGCTTGTATGTCTTATTGAGTCGTCAGCCCTGATGATCTCATCGATATAACACAGCACGGATGTACCACATGCCGGGGAGCATCTGTTCTGTTTTTAGCGTAATGACATAATAAGGTGCATGACTGGCATCAGCTTTTTGTCGAATCGTTCGTTCTGCATCATCAGGGCTACCACGCACATGGGCGGATATCGTCCCCATTTTTTCCAGCGTATGGGTTTGTGCGTAGGTAATTTCCTGCGCTCTATCGGTTGACTGTGGCGGCGATGCGGGTTGCCCCTGTAGTTGAGTGCAGGCGGAAAGAACGGCCATAAGTAATGGCAGGAGAAGAAAACGTCGTATATTCATTGTCGATCCTGAAATGCGTGTCATTTTTTAGCGAGGCTAATCATAAAGATAAGCCCCTATTTGAATAGGGGCAATAGATGTTTGCTAACGTTCAAATGACTGAAAGATAGCGATGTAGTTAATAACGATACATGACGGCGCTAATGCACTGGTAATCTATGACGGACGAGGCGATAGCCTGTCCGTCGCTGGTGGTTAGTGAGAGGCGATTTGCGTAAAGTCTTCTCCTTTGAAGACCTTAATAGGATTGCCGCGTTCGATTTGGTGATGGAACAGACGCCGCTGTGCTCGTAATTCGGCGTGCTGCTGTTGTTGCAATGTTTCCAGACGATAGGCGATGAGATAACAAGCCAGACGCTTATTCGCGTGCTGGCTGCGCTCACTCTGCACCTTCACTGTGATACCGCTGGCGACATGAGTGGCGCGTACGGCCGATTCGGTTTTATTCACATGTTGTCCGCCAGGGCCGGAGGATTTTGTGGTTTCAAAACGGATCTCGTTATCGGCAAACGCTTGTTTTTGATGAAAACGTGCGACACCGATAAACCAGTTTTTGCGTCCGCCGCCTTTGCGCCAGGGACTATTGCACGTCCACTGAAGCGTACCGCACCAACTGTCAGCCAGCGGTTCAGCCTGTTCACCGTTTAACAAAACCAGAGCAGAGCGTAACGTACCGGCACGTTTTCCTGATTCGGTTTCGATAATTTCACACTCGATTCCATGCTGCGCCGCATCTCGAGTCAGCGCCTGCAACGCCTTTGCGGTCGCCAGCATGCATTCGTCCGGTCCCTGAGCGGCGGAGAGTTGAAGCAAGATCATTTGTTTTCTCCGCGCGTTTTGTAGGTGAGTACCGGTTTCAGGCGAGCAATCAGTGTGATGAGTCCTGCTTGTTGCATCGCGCCGATCACGCTGTCTATTGGTTTGTAGGCTTCTGGTGCTTCTTGAAAAATCAACTGCCTGTCCTGACAAATCACGCGACTGCCGAAACGAGTACGCGCCAGTTGCTGAACGCTGTAACGTGAAGACAGCCGATCTTTACACTCCGTACGCATCCATTTTCTGCCCGCGCCGTGTGCCAGCGAATACAGACTGTCGGCGTGAGGAATGGGTTGCACGATATAGCTGTAGTCGCCACGCGAACCGGGAATGATAACCGGGCCGCAGTCGGCGGGTGTCGCGCCTTTGCGGTGCAACCAGCCGGAAATGCCCTCAATCGTTGTCGAGGTCACCAGATTGTGGTTCACGTCCAATGCGGCATCGCCTTCCGTATGCCAACGTTCCAGCATGCGTTGTGCAATCAGTCGCCGGTTATTGATGGCAAACGTCAACGCAAACTGGTGCTGTTCCAGATAAGCTTCTGCGGCTGGGGTATTGGCTTCAAGCCCCTGATGGCCGAATTCCCGCACATGGGCTTCCAGTATGGTTTGCCCTAATCCACGTGAGCCGCTATGCACGAGCAACAGCAGTTGTTTAGGGTCGATGCGCAGATCATGTAGTATATCTGGCAGATAAACCTCATCAAGCTGCTGCAATTCCGCAAAGTGGTTACCGCCGCCGATGGTGCCCAACGAATAGCGAAAATCCGCCAGCGAAGGGGGAATGTCGATATCGTCTTCCAGTGGTCCATCAATGTTGCCAAGCCGTTTCTCCAGCTTATCCGGCGAAATTTTGTTGGCGTTCAGGCCAGTACGCCAGAGCGCCATGCCGCAGCCGATGTCGTTTCCAACCAGTGCCGGATAGAAACGCTGTTGTGAGAAAAAAGCCGCGCCAATAGGGTAGCCGCGCCCCGGATGCAAATCTGGCATTCCGGCCACGCGAACCATATTGGGAAGCTGTGATGTAATTTGAAGTTGTTGGATTGCTTTATCTTCAATCCAGGTGTTTTCCGTCGCGATCACACTGACGCGCGCCGAAATAGAGCGAATAGCATTGCCCATAGATCATCCTGCTGATCAATTTAAAAATAGGGTAAGGCAGGCTACAACTGGGGGATAACGCAAACGCAAAGCGGAAAAATGCGGAATTAGTCCCGAGAGGTCCTGCAAAGAATCAGAGTAATAGTTGTCATTATGTCGTCTCCTTTGTCAGTTGGGGAATGAGAAATTGCGGGCATGATACTTAAGTGACGATCGTCGTGCAACATTTGTCACACGACGAATCGCTAACACGCTATTCCTGGATACGAAAAACGCTAACTAGCTCGCTAAGATGATGGCCTTTTTGTCGCAATGCATGGGCGGTTTGTTCTGAGTTGCTCACCAGTATGGTATTTTCCTGCGTTGCTTGACCGATCTGTACAATGGCGATATTAACCTGGCCTATTCCATCAGACTGTTCGCGTGAGGCAATATCGATATCGTTAACGATGGTGCTAACCTGTTGAATACGATTGCGTAGATCGTCCATCACGGACTGTGTTTTTTCAGAGAAGTGATAGCCAGCCTCGATTTTTGCCAACGATTCTGAAATTAATGACTCAATCTCTTTCACCGCCGTCGAGGTGCGTTGAGCCAGCGCTCTCACTTCTGCGGCGACGACGGCAAAGCCTTTACCATGTTCACCCGCACGTGCGGCTTCAACGGCGGCGTTAAGCGCCAGTATGTTGGTTTGGAACGCGATAGCTTCAATCGTAGTGGTGATATCCGCAATACGTTGAGACGAGTTTTTAATGTCGCTCATCGTCGCGACTGAATCCGTGACGGTTTGACTTCCGTTTTGTGCCGCCGTCGCACTTTGTTCGGCCAGGTCTTTCGCGGCAGAAACGTTATCTGCGTTTTGCTTCACGGTGGCGGACAGTTGTTCCATACTGGCTGAGGTTTCTTCCACGCTACTTGCCTGTCGAGAAATCTGCTCACTAATATTTTCGCTGTCAGTGGCTAGCGAATCCGTGTTAGCGCTGATTTCCTCGGCGGCGTTTCTGACCTGTGCAACGATGGTTGTTAATCCTTGTCCAATGCCGTTAATCGCATTGATCAGTCTGCCTACTTCATCTTCACGCTGGGTCAGTAGCGTTGCCTGAAGATTACCGGCGGCAAACTGTTCAGCCACTCTGACCACTTCAATTAATGGACGGCTGAGCCATTTGCGGGTCAGAAAGATAAAGAAGACGGCAAACAGGGCAACCAGTGCGATACCGCAAAAAAGAAATAGATTTCGAGTATGACTTACTTCGGCCAGTAAGCTTTCCTTGCTCACCGTGCCAACTACCGCCCAGTTCCACTGTGGAATGCTGCGATATACCATCACCTGCCCTTTTTCATTTTCCGGCAGGGCATTGTCTACATATTCGAGAGTGCCTCTCTCCGTTGCCAATATTCGCTCTAGTGAGCCTTCAGACCAATCAGGGCGTTGATTCGCATTATTTTTATGATAGAGATATTGCCCCGCGTCTTTGCCTTTCTTGGTGTTAATGACAAAAAAGTGCCCGTGTTCACCTATTTTCTTTTCTAAAATACGCTGTTGCATGACGGTGAACTGTTTCGTGATATCGACGCCGACAAACAAAATACCGATGATCTTGCCCGTGCTATCAGGGATAGGCTGGTAACGCGTGATATATTGTTTCCCGAACAGCGTAGCCAGCCCGTTGTAGCTGTCCCCTTTCATGATCAGCGCGTAAGCAGGGCTTTCCCGATCGAGTTTTGTACCGATGGCCCGCGTGCCATCTTCTTTTTTTAACGACGTAGTGATACGCACAAAATCATCGCCATCGCGGACAAAGATGGTTGAAATGGCATTAGTTCGGCTAAGAAAATCATCGGGTACTTCGGTATTCAGGTTTAATACCGTCTCACCCGCTTTTAGCGTCGGTTGATCGGTCGTGCCAAACGGGATACGCAGCGTGGTATCTAGCTTAAAATTCGTGGGCAGGAAGCTGGCCAGTAAGCGAGAGTAATTGCTAACCTCTGCCTGAAGGCCCGTATCATACATATCTATCATATCGGTGACGCCCGTGACCTGACTTTGCATGTCACTGAGCGTAAGCGATTTGAGTTGCTCACCCGCTGAACGGGTGAGGGTGAGTGTAAAGGCAATAAACAAGATAGCCACGCTAAGTGATGCGATGACAGATAATTTGATGCCCAGGCCCCAGCGTTTAAAAGAAAATCCCAACATGATGCGTCTCTTCTGAAAGGTTATTTTTTAGTCTTCTGTAAAGGCACTAACGGCAATAAATGAAAAATATTTAATATTGGTATGTAAGTTTTTGTTTAAATTGTTGATATTTGTCATTGAAATTTTTTTTTGCTTAATGGTGTGATTAAGACTGCACGTGGTGAATGGTCCGATTTATCCTAAAGAGGAACGGGTATGCGGCTAAATATGATTTCGCTACGGTAATAATGTGTGCCCAGAACTGAAAGTGAGGAAAATATGGTCGAAATGTCTGTCGATGTAATAAAAGAGGGGATTGAAGCTATTCATGCTGTTCCTGCTGGTAAACGCGATGAGCCTTTGCCCACCATTTTCTTTTTTCATGGTTATACCTCTTCAAAAGACGTTTATTCCTATTTCGGTTATGCACTGGCGAAGGCTGGCTTTCGCGTCATTTTGCCCGATGCGTTGATGCATGGGGCGCGTTATAACGGCGATGAGGCTTATCGTTTACGTCATTTTTGGGATATTTTGCAGTCGAATATCAATGAGTTGCCGGACTATATCGCAGCGTATCAACAGCAAGGTCTGATTGCCGAAGGACGTATTGGCGTTTGTGGGGCGTCCCTTGGTGGCATGAGTGCGTTAGCAACGATGGCTCGTTATCCGTGGATTTCTGCCGTTGCTGCGTTTATGGGGTCTGGCTATTTTTCGACGCTATCACAAACGCTTTTCCCACCGGTAGTGGCTGGTTGTACGGAAAATGACGTCCAACTGCGTCAACTGTCGTCAACGCTTGCTGAATATGATGTTTCCACTCGACTCGACGCGTTGTCTAACAGGCCGCTTCTGATATGGCATGGCGAGGATGATGATGTGGTGCCTGCGCAGGAAAGTGCCCGGCTTTATCAGGCATTACATGAAAATCAACAGGATAAGCATCTGGTTTACCTGACGGAGCCCGGTGTTAAGCATAGGATCACGCCTTCTGCTTTGCAGGCGGGGATCGACTTCTTCCAACGCCATCTGGCGTGAGCGCATGATGTACCCCGTGTGTCCAATGTCTGGCCTTTACGTAGGGAAAGGTCGCGTCTGGATTTATCCGAGTTTCTTCCTTGTGTTCTCTTACCTCGGGCACTATACTTACGCGTCATTTTTTCAGCCGCACACATACACGTTCCTTGCCTCCACGGGCCGCGGTTGACCCAGACAGGAGGCTGAATAATCCGTAAGGAGCAATTCGATGCGTCATTACGAAATCGTATTTATGGTTCATCCTGACCAGAGCGAACAGGTTCCTGGCATGATCGAGCGCTACACGGGTGCTATCACCGGTGCACAGGGCACGATTCACCGTCTGGAGGACTGGGGTCGCCGTCAGTTGGCTTACCCGATTAACAAACTGCACAAAGCGCATTACGTTCTGCTGAACGTTGAAGCACCGCAGGAAGTGATCGATGAGCTGGAAACAAACTTCCGCTTCAACGACGCCGTTATCCGCAGCATGGTTATGCGCGTTAAGCACGCGGTAACTGAAGCATCTCCAATGGTGAAAGCGAAAGACGAACGCCGTGAGCGTCGTGAAGATTTCGCTGAAGCTGGCGATGATGTGGATGCAGGGGATTCTGAAGAGTAATTGTTGTGGTGACGGTCAATCGTCTGGTGTTGTTCGGCACGGTGTGCAAGACACCCATTCGTAAAGTCAGTCCGTCAGGGATTCCTCACTGTCAGTTTGTGCTTGAGCACCGCTCGACACAGGAGGAAGCCGGATTAAGTCGGCAAGCATGGTGTCGTATGCCCGTGATTGTCAGCGGACTCTCGTCACAAACGGTTACCCACAGTATAACGGTCGGCACGCAACTTACCGTGCATGGGTTCATTAGCTGCCATCAAGGTCGCAATGGTCTGAGCAAGATAGTGTTACATGCCGAGCAGATTGAATTGATAGATTCTGGAGACTAGCCATATGGCACGTTATTTCCGTCGTCGCAAATTCTGCCGTTTCACCGCGGAAGGCGTTGTAGAGATTGATTATAAAGATATCGCTACGCTGAAAAACTATATCACTGAAAGCGGCAAGATTGTTCCGAGCCGTATCACCGGTACTCGTGCAAAATACCAGCGTCAGCTGGCTCGCGCTATCAAGCGTGCGCGTTACTTGTCTTTGTTGCCGTACACTGATCGTCATCAGTAATCGGTCACTGTCCATTAACGAGACTTTGAGAGGATAAAGTAATGCAAGTTATTCTGCTTGATAAAGTAGCAAACCTGGGCAGCCTGGGTGATCAGGTAAACGTTAAAGCGGGCTATGCTCGTAACTTTTTGGTTCCACAGGGCAAAGCTGTCCCGGCAACCAAGAAAAACGTTGAGTTCTTTGAAGCACGCCGTGCTGAACTGGAAGCCAAACTGGCTGACGTTCTGGCTGCTGCAGAAGCTCGTGCTGCCAAGATCACTGAACTGGGTAGTGTGACTATCGCGTCTAAAGCAGGCGACGAAGGTAAACTGTTCGGTTCTATCGGTACTCGTGACATCGCTGATGCTGTCACTGCTGCCGGTGTTGATATTGCAAAAAGCGAAGTTCGCCTGCCGAACGGCGTGCTGCGTACTCTGGGCGATCACGATGTGAGCTTCCAGGTACACAGCGATGTGTTCGCTACGCTGAACGTTGTTGTCGTTGCTGAAGCATAATTAACGCTAGCCGTTAGATTAACACTTTAGTTAACGCGTAAAACGCTGGCCTTGTGCCAGCGTTTTGCATTTATAGAGAAATAAATCAGCGTATTATGGCGTTATCTTTTTCGGATGGAGGTGCGTTGTGCCAAATCTTATTCATCTTGTTCGCGTTTACGATGCCGCGCCACCTTTCCCTGCCTTAACATTTCTTATCGACCGTCTTTGGCCACGAGGTATCAGCAAAATTCGACTGGACGGTGTGATATGGCTGAAGGAGATTGCTCCCAGTCATGAATTACGAAAATGGTTTCATGTCGATCCTACCCGTTGGGATGCGTTTGTGGGGGCTTATCGTGAAGAATTAAAGCGGCAACCTACTTGTGAAGTGTTGCTGGAGCATATTAACCAACGTGAAAGAGTGACATTGCTTTATGGTAGCAAAGACGCACAGCATAACCATGCCATCGTGTTGCGAGACTTCTTGCTTGAACGGAAGTAAGGCTAAGGAGTACGCGTAAATGCACCGTCGGCGTTACGAGTAAATCTCACCGTCTGATTATCCGTTGTGGTAATTTCCAGTTCTGTCACCATCCCTTGTGCATTCAACTGTAATTTAACGTCTTGTCCTGCTCGCAAATTGCTGAGTGGCTTGTCCCGACCTTCTACCTGCGCCATCGCGAATACATCGCCAACGGGTAGGTTATTATCACGAAATAGCTGTGCCAGTGTTTGTCCAGAGGCTATTTGATAGCGATGCCAATTGGCTTCCGTTCTCTGCTGTTGTGGCGGAGGGGTAGGAGTAATCTCCGTCTGCATTGGTGGTTCAATGATTTCCGCCTGCATCGGCACACTGCTGTCGACTTGCTCTATTGGTACCGTCACTGGGCGTGGTGTGGGTGACTGAGGGGGAGAGTATGGCCATAGCAGCACGACCAGCAATAGACCGATGGCAATGAGCAACCAGCGGCGATGGAACAAGGGGAGAGGTTCCATCCAATGGTAATTGTCTGGCAGATGCCAGATCTTGCTTAAACATGTTTTAACTCGCTTACCTGACAATGTGGCTCGCGATCTGACATGTTCTTGTTCACCTTCTTCAGAGCGTTCCGGGCCACGGCGTATCAAACGCTGGCAGAGGCGTAATAGCGCATGATAAGTCCAGGTTGTTTTTCGCTTCCTGGGCGCGATTCTGCCCATGGTGACCTCTCTTTCGGCGGCATAAAAATAGCAATATGACTTAGTATATCGGTAACCAGAGGATCATGACCAGTTAACTCTTTGATGCTTAAGGTAACGGTGATTCAAATCTGTTCGATTTACTAGTATAGGTTAGCTGCCCAGAATTACCCGGTTGACTGACAAATACGGTATTCATTACACGCAAGATTTTACCCGAATCCCCGGCACTGTTATGCTGCGCTTTCAGTTTTTTACAGTTTAAAAGGAACATCCATGACAACCCCTTCTTTTGATAGCGTCGAAGCACAGGCAAGTTACGGCATCGGCTTACAAGTTGGTCAACAGTTACAGGAGTCAGGTCTTGAAGGCCTGATTCCAGAAGCTCTGCTTGCTGGTCTACGTGATGCGCTGGAAGGTAACGCGCCATCGGTGCCCGTGGATGTGGTTCATCGTGCGCTGCGTGAAGTTCACGAACGTGCCGATAGCGTTCGTCGTGAGCGCCAGAAAGCCCTGGCGGTAGAAGGGCAACAATTTCTGGCTGAAAATGCCCAGAAAGAAGGCGTAAATAGTACAGAGTCAGGACTGCAATTCCGTGTTTTGACTCAGGGTGACGGTGAGATCCCCGCGCGTCAGGATCGTGTTCGTGTCCACTACACTGGTCGTCTGATTGACGGTAGCGTATTTGATAGCTCCGTTGAGCGCGGTCAGCCAGCGGAGTTTCCGGTCAGTGGTGTGATCCCTGGTTGGATCGAAGCGTTGACGTTGATGCCAGTCGGTTCTAAATGGGAACTCTATATCCCACACGATCTGGCGTATGGTGAACGCGGAGCGGGTGCATCTATCCCCCCATTCAGCGCACTGATCTTTGAAGTAGAACTGCTGGAAATTCTGTAATCTCCAAACAATAGAGGCGCTCAATGAGCGCCTCTATTGTTTCTACTGCATGGTTTCTACCGATTTTCTTATTTTTTAGTGAAACATACTACTCGCCACGTAGTGCGCGTGGGAACAGCAGATTATTTTCCAGATGAATATGTTCCATCAGGTCAGCGATGAATTCATTAATTCCCGCATACAGCGCTCGCCAGGTATTGCATGCCTCTGCTGGCGGCACCACGCCGTTGGTCAGTTCTTTTACCACTTCTACATCACGCCCTGCATCGTCGTGTTCATGTTCCATTACTGAAATTGGTGCGGCAGCATTCGCGCCCATTCCCTGTCTGATCATCGGGAAGAGGATGCGTTCTTCTTTCATCATGTGTTGAGAGAGTTCGTTATAGATGATGGTTAACTGTGCAGCCAGACCGCGCGGGCAGGTCGGCTTTTCATGATGAACTCGCTCGACCTTTTCAGCCATCAGAATCAATTCTGGTAATTGTTCACGGTGGCGATCGTGAAAACGAGGAATGATGTAATCAATGATTTCTGCCAGTGGTGCTTCACGCCAGTCGCGATCTTCCGAAGATTGAACGGCCAGTGCCTGTAGTTGGTTCTCCAACTCGTCAATATCTAATGCTTTTTTTTCTGCGGCGCGGCTTAGCGTTTGCTTGCCACCACAACAGAAATCGAGATTTAACTCGCGAAAAAGCTTGGTTGCGCGTGGGATGGCGATGGCGAGCTCGCCCAGTGACTGATCGCGATAGGTCATGGTGTGCCTCTTTATAGGGGAGTTTATAAGTTGTATTTTAAATGCATCTTTATGGTTTGAATATAACACGTAAGAGGTACGAACTAATATCGGTGCCAGAAAGTGATGATGGGGCGTGATGTCAGACTTCGGAACATGGGGTGGCCCCGTGCCTGAAAAAGAACAAGTTTCTCATGAGGATAACGATAGTGAGGAATATCGACAGTCTAAAACCACGCGAATGCGTGGTTTTTTAGATGGTTACGCTTAAATACCGCGTTATCATCTGGCTGCTAGCGCTTATTTTGCCAATTTAGTTGCGATTGCCGCAACACGTTGGCCATAGCACTTGCCGGTTTCCAGGTCGCCAGCGATCATTTCATCGACGCCAGCGTCGGAAGGGGTTTGCGCCAGCATGCCAACGGATCCGCCCAAATTGTTCAGATCGTCACGTTTGGCTGTTTTTGCGTTTGACGGTAGCATACCGAGACTGACCCAGATCCCACCATGCTGGGAAGCCAGCGTTTGCAAATAGATCAGGGTAACCTGCTTATCGCCATTCAGGCTTGCGCTGTTGGTGAAGCCGCCAAATACCTTGTCACTCCAGTTGCGAGTAAACCACGCTTTAGAGCTGGCATCGGCGAATTTCTTAAATTGCCAGGTGGGGCCACCCATGTAGGTTGGAGTACCGAAAATGATGGCATCGGCTGCCGCCAGTGTTTCCCATTCAGACTCTTTGATATTCCCATCAGCATCAATAGCGATCAGTTCGGCATTGGCACCTTGGGCAACGGCTTCAGCCAGACGGTGGGTATGGCCGTAACCAGAATGATAAACCACAACAACTTTTGACATAGCAATCCTCATTTCTCTATTTGAATGAAACCAAGACCTTATTACGGGGGCTAAGGCATCATTCCATGATACACACGCCCAGCATCTCTCAAGCAACTTGATGTGTGCCGGGTATAATGATGCATTCGGGTGGAATTATTACAGTAAATTGTGACGATGACATAGAATAGTGACAATAATCATCGATGGTTTTCACCGTTGTATAATGAAGGAATAAGGGATGTCGGCGCAGTTACGCGATAGATAGCCCATAACGATGAGGTGGAAAATGCGAGATCTTATTTGCCAACTGGCCCGCGATGCCGGTGCTGCTATTATGCAGGTTTATGACGGTCATCAGCCTACTAACGTCATGCATAAACAGGATGACTCGCCGGTGACGGCGGCCGATCTGGCTGCGCATCAGGTGATTAGGGAAGGGTTGGCTGCTGCATTTCCCGATATTCCGTTATTATCGGAAGAGGATCCTCCTTCATGGTCAGAAAGGCAGCACTGGCAGCGTTATTGGCTGGTTGATCCTTTGGATGGCACTAAAGAGTTCCTCAGTCGCAATGGTGAGTTTACGGTAAATATTGCACTCATCGAAAATGGCAATGCGGTGCTCGGGGTTGTTTATGTCCCGGTTACGAACGTGATGTATTCCGCTGCACAGGGTAAAGCGTGGAAAGAGGAAGATGGGATATGCCGCCAGATCCACGTTCAGGACGCTCGTCCGCCATTGGTCGTGGTGAGTCGCTCCCATGCGGATCAAGAGTTGAAAGATTATCTTGGTCAGTTGGGAGAGCATCAAACGGTAGCGATCGGTTCGTCGCTAAAATTCTGTCTGGTTGCGGAAGGGAAAGCTCAGCTTTATCCGCGTTTTGGGCCGACCAATGTTTGGGATACGGCGGCCGGGCATGCGGTTGCTGTCGCCGCAGGGGCACAAATTCATGACTGGCAGGGAAAACCCTTGTCTTATGTACCGCGTGAATCGTTCCTGAACCCCGGCTTTCGCGTATCGCTATTCTGACGATATCCGTCATACTTCAAGTAATTGGTGCAGCAGGGAGATAACCTGCTGTACTTCCTGCTCATTCAGTGCGCCATCTTTGACGAATTGAATTTTACCCTGCTTATCCAATACGACGATGGCTGAACTTTGTGGCACTAGTTGCCAGGCTTTACGCACATGCCCATTACTGTCCACAATAAATTGAGACCAGGGAAACATTTTCTTGTTATCTTCCAAACTATTACGCACGAATACGCTAGTACCGATAATGGCGTCATCGGTATTGACGACTGTCGTCGTTTGGTAATATTCGCGTGGTAGATTGGCGGCCTTTAGCGCAGTCATCAACGGATCATTCATTTCTTTGGCTGATGTTCTTCCGGCAATGTGCTGCACTACTCGCACTTTGCCTGGCAACTGGGCGCTATTCCAGTTCGTGTAGCTAAACTTATTATCCTGATATTGGAGTTCACCTCGGTCGGCGACGCCAACCGGTGGTACGAGCTGGCCGGATTGCAGATTATGCGCGGATACCAGTACCGGAATAATACTTAATGCGATGAAGAGGTGACGGAGTTTTATCATCGTGTTTCCTTTGCCTGGGTAGATCCAGATTGGATGTTGGAATAAGCATAGATTCAAGGCGTGGGTCTGTCCTGCGGTTTGAAAGTAAGTTCGTGGTGGTGAGCACAAACACCTACTTTTTGAATGTTTATACTGATGCCTGGTGCTTTATTTTAAAATTGTTCTGTAAAAGTGTGTAAAAGCAGTTATGGATACTGTGTTTGCGGGAACTAAACGTGACTTTTCGGCACTAAGTATGGTATCCGATACTTATTAGCGCTTTTAGACCTGTCCCGTCTTGGTGAGAGGGTAAGCGTAGAAAAATAAAACGGGAGTGTAAAACGATGAGGATCTTCGAACGTTACAATCCTTTGAAAGTTGCCAAATATGTGAAAACGTTGTTTCGCGGGCGGCTTTACATTAAGGGGATTGGGGCTTTTGAGTTCGACTACGGCAAAATTTTATTGCCAAAGAAACAGGATAAACAACACTTGCTGGTCATGTCTGAGGTTAACCGGCAGGTCATCAGGCTACAGGCTGAAATGGGTTAATACGATTTGCCAATGATAAACGGCCCATGACGGGCCGTTGTCGTTTCTGATTTTCACGCTAAAAGCGGATGGCGTTACTCTGCTCTTTCGACTTTGGGCAGGGAAGGGGCAGGAACGGGCGGGGTTTCTAAGCGTGTGACCAACAGTTGATCAATCTTATAGCTATCAATGTCCACCACCTCGAATTTATAGCCGGAAAAACGGACAAAATCGGTACGTTTCGGGATCTTCCTTAGTGTGTACATCATAAAGCCGCCAATAGTTTCGTAATTTCCCGAGTTCGGGAAGTCATCGATACCCAGCGCTCGCATGACATCCTCTATCGGCGTGCCACCTTCGATTAACCAGGAGTTTTCGTCTCGGGCAACGATCTGTTCCTCCATGCCTTGACCCACCAAATCACCCATGAGCGTGGTCATCACATCATTCAACGTAATAATGCCGACAACCAACGCATATTCATTCAGAATGACGGCAAAATCTTCACCAGCCGTTTTGAAACTCTCTAACGCTTCAGAAAGTGTCAGCGTATCCGGCACGATCAGCGCGGGGCGGATCTGTACGCCGCTGTTCAACTCAAGGCTCAAGTTGCCGAGCACTCGGTTTAGCAGGTCTTTTGAATCGACATAACCAACGATTTGATCGATATGACCATCACAAACCAGGAATTTTGAATGGGGTTGCTCGGCAATTTTCTCTTTGATTTGTTCTTCCGCTTCATGCAGGTCGAAGAAAACGACACTTTCACGTGATGTCATGGAAGATGGCACCGTGCGGGATTCCAGCTCAAACACATTTTCAATCAGTTCATGTTCTTGCTTACGCAGCACACCAGCGAGTGCGCCTGCCTCGACCACGGCGTAGATATCATCGGAAGTGATATCATCTTTACGTACCATGGGGAGCTTCAGTAAGCGGAAAATTACGTTTGCCAGACCGTTGAAAAGCCAAACCAGCGGACGGAAGAAAAACAGGCAGAAGCGCATGGGGTTGATGATGCGGATAGCGACCGCTTCCGGTGCAATCATACCGATGCGTTTCGGCGTAAGATCGCCAAACAAAATAAATAGACTGGTGACGAGAATAAACGAACAGATAAAGCTTACTTTATCGGCGAGTTCAGGGGACATGAATTGCTTAAACAAAACGGAAAACGTGGGTGAAAATGCGGCATCACCAATGATCCCCGCCAGAATAGCAACGGCATTCACGCCAATCTGAATAACCGTAAAGAAGATACCCGGTGTTTCCTGAAACTTTAACACCATATTAGCGTTAAGATTTCCCTCATCGGCCATCAATTTAAGTTTTATTTTACGCGACGCCGCCAGCGATATTTCCGACATAGAGAAAAATGCACTGATGGCAATAAGAAGAATTATCAGTAATAGACTGTTTAACATGGTTTTTTCGCATCAGCCCTGAAAAGGGAATTGGCGATCCTCAGAAAGGTAAATCAACTTAGATAACGCATAGCAAGCCGTTAACAGGGCTGGATATCAGCCCGAATTATTTAAATTAATATTTCCGTCATCTTTCAACACGCAGGGAAATGGTTTTTTCACTGCTTGAAAATAATGAGGTAATACTCGCTCAGTATAACAGGAGTGCTTAAAGTCCCGCCAGAGGTCAACGTTGTGGTGGCAGGCAAACGCCGATACCGCCTAATCCGCAATAGCCTTCAGGGTTTTTGTATAGGTATTGCTGATGTTCATCTTCAGCATAGTAGAAAGGGCCTGCAGAAACGATTTCCGTGCTGATGGCTCGGTTATCACCGCTTGTTTCCATCGCCTGTTGGAATTGCTGGTAGCTAGCCTGCGCGGCGTCTTTCTGATCGGGCGTTAACGTATAAATCGTTGAACGATACTGAGTACCGATATCACCGCCCTGACGCATGCCTTGCGCAGGATCGTGATTTTCCCAGAACAATTTTAGTAATTGCGCATAGCTGATAATGGCCGGGTCAAACACGATCCGCACAGCTTCTGCATGATCGGTTTTGCCGCTGCAAACTTCACGATAGGTTGGATTTGGCGTGAAACCGCCAGTATAACCAGCCGCGGTACTGTAAATTCCGGGTTGTTGCCAGAACAAACGTTCTACCCCCCAGAAGCATCCCATCGCAAAGATGGCCACCTCCATCGTTTCGGGGACATGTGTCATTGAATGCTGGTTTACCGCATGCAGTCTGGCGACGGGCATGGGGGTTGAGCGTCCGGGTAAGGCATCGGCGGATTTTATCCGTTGCGTTTTATCGGCATGAGATATCACGTGGTCAGCTCCGAAAATCATCGTGAGTAAAGTTGTGCTTAGAGCATAACTGAGAAGTTTCACCCTGTCTTTATTACTCAAGGTTGTTTAATGTTAAGGTCATGTTTGGCGGCTATACCGAGCTTTAACGTTTTTAGATAAAAATCTATTTTTAAGGGAAAAAATTAGCATTTATCGCTAATCTTATGAGATTGTTCCCTTCCTGCTGCTGTTTAGCCTGACACGATGGTGTGTGCGGTACGGTGGGAACGATGGGAAACCCACGGTAAAAGCGGCGATATGTTAAAAGTCATGCTATAGAGTTGATGTGACAGATTGAGGTATCAGGGAGTTCAGTGACCATTCTTACAGGACAAAAACACGGCCTTTCTGGCTTTCGTGTGCCACGGTATTTTACTTTCCGCTTGTTGTACGCATTCGGTTTATCGTGCGTGTTGCTTTTCGCCCCGGCGATTCATGCCGCTAACGTTCGCCTACAGGTAACAGGTTTGGAAGGCGAGTTGCAAAAAAATGTACGGGCGCGTTTATCCACTATCGCTACTGATGAAGTCAATGCAGACGGGCGTTTCCGTGCCAGGGTTGATGAAGCTATTCGGCAGGGATTGCGAGCGTTAGGTTATTACGATCCCCAAATTGCCTTCGAATTCAGACCTGCGGTAAACGGGGGACGACCGGTTCTGATTGCCAGCGTGACGCCCGGTGAACCGGTAACCATTGCTGAGGTCAACGTAGCGTTGAACGGTGGCGCGCGTGACGATAACGATTATCAACAGATGCTGCGTGACGACCTTCCAAAAATCGGTTCAGTATTGAACCACGGTGACTACGACAGCTTTAAGAGTGGGCTGAATAATCTTTCTTTGCGAAAAGGGTATTTTGATGCGCATTTCCGGCTCAGCCAGTTGGGGATCCTGCGTGAGGAGAGAAAGGCGTTTTGGGATATCGATTTTGATAGCGGTGAGCGCTATCGCTTCGGACGCGTCCTGTTTCAGGGCGCTCAAATTCGTGATGACTATTTGCAAAATCTGGTGCCCTTTCATGAAGGAGACGCGTATTCCAGCGAAGATTTGGGGGAATTAAATCGCCGTCTATCCGCGACCGGTTGGTTTAATTCTGTCGTGGTATCGCCTGATTTTTCAAAATCGAAAACAACTAAAGTTTTACCGCTGGAAGCGGTCGTGACACCAAGAACCCGTAATCAGGTAGAAACCGGGGTTGGGTATGCGACGGACGTGGGGCCGCGTTTTAAATCAACCTGGAATAAACCCTGGCTTAACTCACGTGGACACAGTCTTGAAACGAGTCTGAGCGTGTCGGCGCCAGAGCAGTCGCTCGATCTGAGTTATAAAATTCCGCTGCTTAAGAATCCGCTGGAGCAATATTACCTGTTACAAGGTGGGTTTAAACGGGAAGATCTCAACGATACACAGTCTGATTCGACCACGCTGAATGTGGCCCGCTACTGGGATCTTTCCAGCGGGTGGCAGCGGGCGATCAATTTGCGCTGGAGTCTCGATCACTTTACGCAGGGGAGTGTGACCGATACTACGATGTTGATTTATCCCGGCGTGAGCATTAACCGGACTCGTCAGCGTGGCGGGTTGATGCCGAACTGGGGCGATTCCCAGCGTTATTCTATTGATGTTTCTGATACGGCGTGGGGATCGGATATTGATTTTGCGGTTTTCCAGGCACAAAACGTTTGGATTAGAACGCTAGCGGACAAACACCGTTTTGTCGCTCGCGGTAATCTGGGATGGATTGAGACGAATAGCTTTTCCCGCGTACCCCCTTCGTTACGTTTCTTTGCCGGTGGCGATAGAAGTATTCGCGGCTACAAGTATAAATCGATTTCGCCGCGTGACAGTGAAGGCAAACTGACCGGGGCATCCAAATTGGCGACGGGCTCACTGGAATATCAATACAACGTCACAGGGAAATGGTGGGGCGCGGTGTTCGTCGATTCCGGTGAAGCCGTGAATGATATCAAGCAAGATAATTTTAAGACCGGGGCCGGGGTTGGCGTGCGTTGGGCTTCCCCAATTGGCCCGGTTAAGTTCGATATTGCCACGCCCGTTGGCGATCCTGAGAAAAATGGCATTCAGTTTTATATCGCGTTAGGGCCTGAGCTATGACAGAAGAGACGAAAGGGAATCAGACCTCAACGCCAGACGATGCAGTGACTCCACCTGTGGCAAGACGGCGCGGTTCGTGGCTAAAGAAAGTGGGCATTGGCATAAGCGCTTTCCTGTTGTTCATCATGCTTGCATTGGTCTTGTTGGTAGGAACCACGCCAGGGCTACACCTGCTGTTAAATGGCGCGTCACGTTTTGTGCCGGGTTTGGATATTGCGAGTGTCAGCGGCGGCTGGCGCGATTTGACGCTCAAAGACGTGAGCTATCAGATGCCAGGCGTAACGGTTAAGGCGGAGCAATTTCACTTATCGCTTGCCCTCGGTTGTTTACGAAAAAGTCAGCTTTGTATTAATGATTTATCTGCAAAAAATATCGATGTGGTGGTGGATACTGCTGCGTTGCCGGCCACAGAAACACCCGTCGAGCCCAGTGAACCGCTGACGGAATTATCAGCGCCATTCCCTATCTCACTGAACGCGTTGACGTTGGATAATGTTAACGTCACGTTGGATGACACGGCGATTTCGCTGGGGTCGTTCCGCACAGGAATGCAGTGGGAAGGGCGTGCACTTTCGCTCTTGCCGACGAAAGTGAGTGCGTTGTTGGTCGCATTACCCAAAACGCCGATAGATGTGTTAGAGGACGGTAAAATAACGGCCTCTGATGTTGCTGATGTGGTGAAGGAAACCGCCGCGACGGTGCGTGACGCGGTTGAAAATGGCAATTCCCAAACGATTCAGATAGATAAAACCCTAACGGTTGCACCATCCCAGCCAAGGACGACACAGACCGAGCGCTCGACCAACGGGGCGACTGCGACACAGGAGCAGTCGTTAGGTGAGCGCTTAACTGAACTGTTTTCTAAACCTCTTCTGCCCGATTTGCCGCAGTTTACGCTACCGCTGGATTTGACCATTGCAGATATTCACGGGGAACAACTGCGGCTGACCGGCGACCAGGATATTCTGATTTCTGACCTGATCATTCAGGCTTCTACGCAAAATCAGCACTTGCAACTGGATCGATTGATTGTTCAATCGCCACAGGGTGGCCTTAATGTGCGCGGAGAGGCCACGTTAAGTGAGAATTGGCCAGTATCATTATCGGCTAATGGCGTCTTGAATGTTGCTCCGCTGAAAGGCGAAAAACTCAAGTTGACCGTAACCGGCGGGCTGCGTGAGCAGCTTGATGTGATGTTGAATTTATCCGGGCCGCAGCGGGCACAGTTGACGCTACAGACTGAATTAGCTGAAGCGGGGTTACCGCTGACGCTGACGCTGGAAACGGCACAGGTTCGCTGGCCGCTAGTCGGGGAGACGCAATATCAGGCGAATGACATCCGTCTGCGATTTAACGGCAAAATGACGGACTATGCGCTGTCATTACGCGGTGAGGTTCGTGGGGCGGATTTGCCTCTGGCTACGTTGCTGTTGGATGGCAAAGGCAATGTAGAACAATTTAACCTGTCCCGGTTGCGTATCGCTGCGTTACAGGGCAACGCCGATCTCAGTGCGGTGGTGGATTGGAGTCAAGCGATTAGCTGGCGTAGTGAATTGCTGATAAATGGCATCAATACGGCAAAGCAATGGCCGGAATGGCCAGCAAAAGTGGACGGTAAAATTGCCATACGAGGCAGTATTTATGGCGGAAGCTGGCAGCTACAGGTTCCCGAGTTGCGTTTGGATGGCAATGTAAAGGAAAACAAGCTGACGGCCAGAGGGGAATTGCGTGGTAACGCTGCCGGTCAGTGGAACATTCCGGGGATCAATCTGGCCCTTGGTCGTAACCAACTGAACGTAAAAGGTGATTTGAGCGATAAGTGGCAACTGGATGCGGATATCAATGCGCCTGGGTTGAACGGTATATTGCCGGGGCTTGCCGGGCGAGTGCTTGGCAATCTCAAGTTGCGCGGCAAACTGAACGAGCCACAGATTCTGGCCGATCTCACGGCATCGGGGTTGAGGTGGCAGACGATGACGATCGGTCAGATAAAGGTTGATGGCAACATCCGTTCTGAGTCCTCATCGTCGATAGCGCAAATTGCCGGAAAGCTGGCGGTAAGATTGGAGCAACTGCGTCAGGATGGTCTGAGTATTGGTTTGCTAACGTTGAATGCTGACGGCAATGAAAAACAGCATCAACTACAGCTGAATCTGGAGGGGGAGCCCGTTTCCGGTCAACTGGCACTGTCCGGTAGTTTTGACCGTCAGGCACAGCGCTGGCGTGGTTCACTGAGCAATATTCGGTTTGATACCCCGGTGGGAGAATGGCGTTTAACTCAGAATATGGCGTTGGATTATCAGAATGCGCAGCAGAAAATCAGTATTGGTACGCACTGCTGGCGCAATCCTAATGCCGAACTTTGCGTGCCGAAAACCATTGAAGCTGGACCGAGCGGTCAGGCCAGTATCCGTCTGAATCGTTTTGATTTAGCGATGGTTAAGCCGTTTCTCGGTGCGGATACCGCGCTGGAGGGCACAGTTAGCGGTGGCGCAGAGTTCAGTTGGCAGGCTGACCAGGGGTTGCCGCAAGCGAAAATCACGCTGGTAGGAAATAATGTGAATGTTAAGCAGCAGGTGCAGGGAAATGCGCTGCCGGTGACATTTGACACTTTCACATTGAATGCTGGTCTCGATCGGGGTCGCGCACAGCTTGGTTGGGTGATGGCGATCCGGGATAACGGGCGGTTCAGTGGCGATATTTACGTTACCGATCCGCAGGGGCGGCGTAATCTTGGTGGAAATGTCGCCATTAATTCTCTTTCTCTAACGATGCTTAAGCCGATCCTGCGCAAGGGTGAAAAGGCGGAAGGCACACTGAATGCGAACCTGCGTCTGGCGGGAAATGCAGAACGACCTCAGGTTTTTGGTCAGATGGCATTGGAAAGATTGGATGTCGATGGGAGTTGGATGCCGATAGATCTCACGACGGGACGATTGGCTCTGAGCTTCAACGGGATGTCTTCTACGTTGCAAGGGTTCCTGAAAACAGACAATGGTCAATTGAACTTGGGTGGCAACGCGGATTGGTCGCAACCTGATGCTTGGCGTGCTCGCATTGCAGCGAAAGGTCAGCGGATACGCGTTACCGTTCCGCCGACGGCACGTCTTGATGTTTCGCCGGACATCGTTTTTGAGGCGACCCCTCAACTGTTCGCATTGAATGGCTCGGTGGGCATTCCCTGGGCACGCATTGTGGTCAAGGATATGCCGGAAAGTGCGGTGGATGTCTCTTCGGATGAAGTGCTACTGGATGCTCAACGTCAGCCATTGGAGAAAGCGTCTGCATCTATTCCCATTAACAGCAATCTGGTTATTCGTGTTGGTAATGATGTGCGGTTGGATGCCTTTGGTCTGGTTGCTCGTTTGCAAGGCGACCTGAAAATGGTTCAGGACGCGCGTGGATTAGGCTTGAACGGTCAGATAGATATTCCTTCAGGACGTTTCAAGGCTTATGGGCAAGACTTGATCGTGCGCAAGGGGCAGATATTGTTCTCTGGTCCGCCGGATCAACCTATTCTGAATATTGAAGCCATCCGTAACCCTGATAGCACTGAAAATAACGTAACGGCTGGTGTGCGGGTCACGGGAATGGCCAGTACGCCGAAACTTGAAATTTTTTCCGATCCCGCCATGTCGCAGCAGGAAGCCTTGTCCTATCTGCTGCGAGGACAAGGATTAGACAGCGGTGGTGCCGACAGTTCAGCCATGACATCTGCTTTGGTGGGTTTAGGGGTTGCACAAAGTGGTCAAGTTGTGGGTAAAATCGGCGAGGCCTTTGGCGTAAGCAATTTAGCTCTGGATACACAGGGTGTTGGCGACAATTCTCAGGTTGTGGTCAGCGGTTACGTCCTTCCTGGCCTGCAAGTTAAATATGGTGTAGGCATATTTGATTCTTTGGCAACGTTAACGTTACGTTACCGTTTAATGCCAAAGCTATACTTGGAAGCGGTGTCTGGGATCAATCAGGCATTAGATGTGCTCTATCAGTTTGAGTTTTAGCGATGCGAATTATTGTCTACGGCAGTTTACGGCGTAATCAGGGAAATAGTCATTGGATGACCAACGCTCAATGGTTGGGGGATTGTCAGCTTGTCGGGTACGAGCTGTACGATCTCGGCCATTATCCGGCGGTGGTCGCGGGTCATGGGGAGATACGTTGTGAAGTCTATCGTATTAGTTCGTCAATCCTGACGGAATTGGATGCGTTAAAACGGGATGGTCACGAATATCAGCGAGAGCTGATTGCTACCCCGTTGGGCAGTGCATGGATCTATCTTTATAAGCATTCCGTCGCTGGATTGCCGCGTATCGCCAGTGGAGACTGGTTGAAACGTGATGAAGAAGTTTGACTCGTCAATCTCGTACCTTTCCGTCATCCCCGCGCAGGCGGGGATCTTTCCATTAGATAACACATTGATATCAGAAAGATTCCTGCTTTCGCAGGAATGACGGATTGGGTTTGGTGTTTTTATCGTTTTTCGTCGTGCTTACTTGTTTTTAGCACGTTCGAAAGACGCAACGATTTCTGCTTTTGCAGCTTCTACGTTGTCCCAGCCTTCAACTTTAACCCACTTGCCTTTTTCCAGATCTTTGTAGTGCTCAAAGAAGTGGCCGATCTGTGCACGCAGTAATTCAGGCAGGTCGTTAACATCTTTGATGTGATCGTATTCTTTGGTCAGTTTGCTGTGTGGGACAGCAACCAGCTTAGCATCTTCGCCCGCTTCGTCGGTCATTTTCAGTACGCCAACGGGACGGCAGCGAATAACGGAGCCCGGTTGCAGCGGATACGGGGTAGGAACCAGAACATCAACCGGATCGCCATCCAGAGACAGCGTGTGATTGATGTACCCATAGTTGCATGGGTAGAACATGGCGGTAGACATGAAACGGTCCACAAATAGTGCGCCGGTGTCTTTATCAATTTCGTATTTGATTGGATCAGCGTTAGCGGGGATTTCAATCACAACATAAATATCTTCCGGAAGGTCTTTACCTGCCGGGACATTGTTCAGACTCATGTCAGTTTCCTTTTCTCTTTTCAACATGAAATGGCGTGGCGCTCATTATAGCCAAAACGCGTCTAATGTCGCCGATTTTTAGTCGGCTTAACGGGATGGGGAAACGGCTTATTTACCCGCCGTGTCGAGCCGTGAGTGAAGGCAACCGGCGGTATTGCTTCGGCTGTACGCCGTGTACAATGGATGCTGTGCACAATGGATGTAGGAGGAAACTTATCCAGTCGTTTCTAGGAGTTATCTTTCTCCGTATCGGATGCCTTTTTTTTGCCGAGCTTATTCCAGATTTTTCCTTCCTGACCACGCCACAGACGTTGAATATTGTCGTGGTGGCGCATGAGAATCAAGCAGGACAGCATCGCTACCGGAAATGTGAATTGAGGTTTAAACCACCACACGTAGAAAGGGGCGATGAGTGCGCTGATAATGGCACCGAGAGAGGAATAACCGCTGAGCAGAACCGTCAGCAGCCAGGTGCCAGTCATGAGGCCCGTCAGATCCCAGCCGATGGGGGCAATAGCGCCGAAGGCGGTTGCCACACCTTTCCCACCACGAAAGCGAAAAAAGACAGGATAAATGTGGCCCAGACAGGCGGCGATAGCGGTCAAACCAAGATAGAGTGGCGGTACACCCAGCGCGTAAGCTGCCCAGACAGGCAACATACCTTTCAATACATCGAAAACCAATACCGTAGCAGCGGCAGCCTTACCACCGACACGCAGGACATTGGTAGCCCCTGGATTGCCTGAACCGTGTTCGCGCGGATCCGGAAGCCCTGCAATTCGACATACCAGAATCGCACTGGAAATCGAGCCACACAGATACGCGATTAGAATCATACCAAGCGCGGTTGCACTCATAACGCATTCCCGTTTAATAGAAAGCTGTTTAATCGAGAGTCATGTAATAGGGGTCGTTTTACTCTTCGCATCTGTGGATAATACGCATATTCCGTCGGAAGTGGTATCCGACAACGACAAAAACAGAGAACGGCGTGATGGATATCGTATTTATTGAGGAACTTACCGTCATTACCACCATTGGTGTTTATGATTGGGAGCAGACCATTGAACAGAAACTGGTGTTCGATATCGAAATGGGATGGGACAATCGCCGTGCTGCGGCCAGTGATGATGTGAACGACTGTCTGAGCTATGCGGATGTCAGTCACGCGGTAATTGAGCATGTCGCCGGGCAGCGTTTTGCGTTGGTGGAACGGGTAGCAGAAGAAGTGGCTCAGATGCTGATGCAGCGTTTCTCGATCCCTTGGCTGCGCATAAAAGTCAGTAAACCGGGCGCGGTCGCACAGGCAAGACAAGTTGGCGTGGTGATCGAACGCGGTACGCGATAAATCCGATTTGACTTCATTAATACTGACTTACGTGAAACTAAACGGTAATCTGAACGATCTATAACGTCTGTATCCGCCATGTTTCAAACGACAAAAGCGGCTCGCTGGGTAGCGTAGCCGCTTTTTTATGACGGGCTATCTTGCCAGTGGAACTTCCGACCTTTGCGGACATGACGGAGTTGGCGTTTATTTTTTACTGTTTCTGACAAGCGACAAAGGATTTTAGATGACAGACCTGCATTCGTTGTTCATCGCGTTTATTCTTGGGGTGGTTGAAGGGTTGACCGAGTTTCTGCCGGTTTCTTCGACAGGACACATGATCATTGTGGGACATTGGCTAGGCTTTGTTGATGAAAAAGCTAAAACGTTCGAAGTCATCATTCAACTGGGGTCTATTCTTGCCGTTGTTGTCATGTTCTGGCGTCGTTTGTTTGGGCTTATTGGTATCCACTTTGGTGAGGTGCCGCATGAAGGACAAACCACAGGCCGTTTAAAACTCACGCATATCTTGTTGGCAATGATCCCAGCAGTCGTACTTGGCCTGATTTTTCACAGTGTTATCAAATCATTGTTTACGCCGCAGAATGTGATGTATTCGTTAGTTATCGGCGGTTTTCTGCTATTGGCCGCGGAATGGCTAAAGCCAAAACAACCTCGTGCGGTTGGATTAGACGATATTACCCATCGTCAGGCCTTTATGATTGGCTGTTTCCAGTGTTTGGCGTTATGGCCAGGTTTTTCCCGTTCTGGCGCGACGATTTCCGGTGGGATGTTGATGGGCGTCAGTCGTTATGCCGCATCGGAATTCTCTTTTATTCTGGCTGTTCCTATGATGATGGGCGCAACCGTACTGGATCTTTATAAAAGCTGGCATTTCCTGTCGTTAGCTGATCTGCCCATGTTTGCGGTAGGTTTTGTGACGGCGTTTATTGTTGCGTTGATTGCGATTAAAACGTTCTTGCAGATCATCAAGCGCATCTCTTTTGTTCCGTTTGCGATTTATCGTTTTATTGTGGCGGGCGTCGTGTTTATGGTGTTTATGTAGGTCCTATTAAATGAAAGGCCACATTTCGGGTTGTTGTGGCCTTTTATTGATTATAACGCTGAGGAAGTGTCGTCCTGTTGCTGATGTTTCCATTGTTCCAGTGCTATCGTCCTGCGACGGGATAACTCGTTTCGGATTTCAATACCCTGATAACCGTCAGCGACAACCTCTGCGCTGGTAATACGGCTCGCCACGCGGAATGCTTCGCGCAGATAATCGCCCTGAGGGTAAGGGCTTTCCTCAAAACCAGCACGGCCTCTGGCATCCGCCTCACTGGTGATAGCCAATTGCTCCAGTCGTTGCGGCTTGCGCCAGACATCAACGGTATCAAACAGCTTCAATAACGTTTTAGGTTGTAATATCTGCACGGTATGTATCAGGTCATGATATTCTGCAACCAGTTTTGCTAAATCGCGTATGTGATTAGGAACACACAGGCGCTGACATAGTGACTCAACCAGTTTCACGCCCGCGGGCCCATGACCATGGTGTCGCGGCCATAATTCTGGCGGGGTCAGCCCTTTGCCGAGATCGTGACAGAGTGTGGCAAAACGAACATCAATATCCGGGCTGAGTTGAGCGGCAATCGCGAGTGTCATCAACGTATGAATACCGGTATCAATTTCCGGGTGCCATTTAGCGGGGGCAGGGACACCGTAGAGTTTATCAATCTCTGGAAATAATACGGCAAGCGCACCACAGTCGCGTAGCACCTGAAAATAAACCTGCGGTGAGCGGGTACCAAGTGCTTTTTCTGTCTCTTTCCAGACACGCTCGGGGGTGAGATAGGTCAATTCCCCCTCACGAACCATCTTTTGCATCAGTGCTAACGTTTCTTCCGCGATCTGAAAACCTAAATAGGCAAAACGAGCGGCGAAACGGGCAACGCGTAACACCCTTAGTGGATCTTCACTAAAAGCATCAGAGACATGACGAAGCAGGCGATTCTCCAGATCATGGCGGCCACGATAGGGATCAACTAATCTGCCCTGTTCAGTTTGCGCCATGGCATTAATGGTCAAATCCCGGCGAAGCAAATCCTGTTCCAGCGTGACATCTGGCGCAGCATAACAGGAGAATCCGGTATAACCTTTGCCCGATTTTCTCTCCGTACGCGCTAGCGCATATTCGTCACGACTGACTGGGTGTAAAAAAACAGGAAAATCCTTTCCTACCTGCTGATAACCCTGTGACAGGAGTTGTTCGGGGGTCGCGCCAACGACCACCCAATCTTTATCGGTGACAGGTAAATTAAGCAGGCTGTCCCGAACAGCACCGCCGACAAGATAAATATTCAATGACGGGCTCCTGAGAGAGATAATGATAGGCATGTCATACTAGCATTTTTGACACGTTACCCCATCCAACGATCGTTCTTTTTTCTCCGCGGAATAATGTGCGGGAGAAGGAGACCCAATAACAATCCGACGCCAGCGACGCCTCCACCGTACATAAACCATTGCAAAATGATCGTTCGTTGTTTGTCATCAAGTTGCACATTGGCGGCACTGACTTTCTTTTGTGCAACAATGAGCTGGTTTTTTAGCTCCTGATTTTCGTTACGCAGTCCATCTATAATCGCGTCGCTGGCGGCAACTTTTTGCTGCATATCCGCAGTACGCTGATTCCATGTCTGGTCGATGTTTTTCAGTTTGTCCGTCAGCTCATTGACCTGCTTTTCCAATTCGGGAACACGAGTACGCAGGCTTGGCATCTCGCTTAGCTGAGCGAGCGGGATCCAACTGGTACGATTCTTATCATCGCGGATTTGCGCATAGCCAGCCCCTTCGTTGACACTGAGCACGGTAACCTGATCGCCCGCGTTCAGCGTACCGACAATACGATATTGGTTACCTGGACCGCTGTGGATATAGGTCAGTAACTCATCGGAAACATAGCGTTTTTCTTCAGCATGAGCCGTCAAACTCAACGTGAAGGTCATCAAGGTAAAGCAAACGAGGCGTAATTTCTGCATAAGATCATCATGTTGCGAGATTGTGGGCTGATAGTAGAGGCTTAAGTCTGACGAGGCAATGATTAAACCGAAATGAGAACTATCTTACTCTTGGAAGGGCAGACGGACGGCTCGTCCCAGAACCGTATTTTTCCGGTCATTCAGCAGGAAATAGCGCTCTGAATGCGGGTAAGAAATGCGCGTTTGTTCGCAGGTAAAAAAGGAGCAGTGGCAAGCCGACGTAAAATGTTATTTACTGGCGTGATTGGTGTTAAGCAGGCGAATGAATGTGATGAGTGAAGAAATAGAACTGAAATTTATTGTGCGCCCTGACTATGTGGATGCGTTGCGCGAACAGCTTGCTGATTGGCAGCGGGAATATAGTCAGAGCGAATACTTCCGGGCGCGTCGGTTGACGAACACCTACTATGAAACAGCCGATAATTATTTGCGTCAGCATGGCATTGGTCTGCGCATTCGTGGCGAGAATGAATGCTACGAAATGACAGCTAAAACGGCAGGCAAAGTGGTTGGCGGGTTACATCAGCATCCGGAATATAACATTGAGCTAGAAAAAGCTGAGCTGGATCTTAGCTTATTACCTGCGGATATCTGGCCAGAACATTGTGATCTTGTTGCCCTACAGCAATCATTGGTGCCGCTATTTAGCACCGATTTTTCACGAGAAAAGTGGGTGATCACTTACTACCAGAGCATTATTGAGATTGCTCTCGACCGTGGAGAAATTCGGACTGGTGAATTGAGTGAACCGCTTTGTGAGCTTGAGATGGAGCTCAAAGTTGGGCAAACGTCACATTTGCTTGAGTTAGCTCAAGAAATTGCTGATTTTGGCGGGTTGCGGCAAGGAAGTCTCAGCAAAGCGGCACGGGGATATCATCTCGCGAAAGGGAACCCGATACGCGAGTGCCGTCCTGTCACTGTCCTTGCGGTAGAACCGAAAACCAATATCGATAGAGCGGTGGGGGCTGCGCTGGAATATGCATTGGCGCATTGGCAATATCATGAAGAATTGTGGGTAAGGGGGAATACGTCAGCGCGCCAAGCCTTACCTCAGGCGAGTGCATTGATTCGGGAGATGTTGGTATTGGTCGGAGGGCTGGTTCCCCGTAAGGTCACGACGTTGTTCCGGGCGGCGCTGAGCAGTTTGGAGGCAAAAATTGAAGGGACCGATGATGCTGAAACGGTGTGCTACAGCGTAGAGTATCTGAAAAGTAAGCTAGTACTCACATCGTGGTTGATTAAAGCAGGCTGGCGCGACTATATGGATAACAAAGATCGCATCCGGTTGCAGGGTTCCTACAAACGTTTTGCCGATATTATGCTGAGCCGAAGTGCGGCCGATCTGCGAAGTACATTCAATAATTCGCTGAGTGAAATGCAATATGAACAGCAATTGCCGCGGTTGCGTCGTAACATTTTTGCTTTCTATTTGTTATCTGGCGCTTATCCGGTAGAACAGGTGGAAACGTACATTGAACGCTGGCGAGCCCTCATTCATGCTATCGAACAGTTTACTATTGGGCATTCTCCCTCGACTTATCTGGAAACCTGTCGTAAACATGCGTTGGATCAGTCGCCATTCTGGTTGAATAGTGCCGGAAATTAACCGTTAATCGCCGTCATCCGCCAACGATAGTGGGTGACGCACCAAGGGAATCACCATGCCGATACTTCCTTCGCCATCGTTGCCCGCATTATTGGCGGAACAGGCTCAACAGATGTTGTTGCGTTTACCGCATTCGCTTCCCCATGTAGAGCCGGTTACCGAGTCCGATCTCGCGGTGTTGGCATTAAGCGATTTCGTCAGCGATGCGTTGGCCATGTATCCAGAATGGTGGGAAATACTCCATCAGCAACCACCACAGCCGGAAGAATGGCGGCACTATCCTGACTGGTTGAGCACTGCGTTAGCTGATGTGAGTGATGAAGCGGCGCTGATGCGCGTGTTGCGCCAGTTTCGCCGACGGATTCTGGTCCGGGTTGCTTGGTCACAGACATTAGGTACCAGTACGACTGAACAAACGCTTAAGCAACTGAGTGAGTTGGCCGAGACATTAATTATCTTTGCTAGGGACTGGTTGTATCAGGCATGTTGCCGCGAATGGGGAACACCTTGTAATGCTCAAGGGGACGCTCAGCCTTTGCTCGTGCTGGGCATGGGAAAATTAGGAGGAGGGGAATTGAATTTCTCTTCCGATATCGATTTGATTTTTGCTTACCCGGAGAATGGTCAGACACAAGGTGGTCGGCGTGAATTGGATAATGCCCAGTTCTTTACCCGATTGGGACAACGGTTAATCAAGGTTCTGGATCAGCCAACTGTCGATGGCTTTGTCTATCGTGTCGATATGCGTTTGCGTCCCTTTGGAGACAGCGGTCCTTTGGTCCTCAGTTTCGCCGCAATGGAAGATTATTATCAGGAGCAGGGGCGTGATTGGGAACGCTATGCGATGGTTAAGGCTCGACTGCTGGGGAGCAGGGATGATGCCTATAGTCAGGAACTACGTAACACGCTGAAGCCTTTTGTTTTCCGGCGTTACATTGACTTCAGTGTTATCCAATCATTGCGCAACATGAAAAGTATGATTGCTCGTGAAGTGCGTCGTCGGGATTTACGCAACAATATCAAACTGGGCGCGGGCGGAATCCGCGAAATTGAATTTATCACTCAGGTTTTCCAACTGATTCGCGGTGGCCGTGAACCTGGCCTGCAACAGCGTGCTTTGCTGCCAACGCTCCAACATGTCGGAACGTTGGGTCTGTTAACGCCAGATCAGGTGATTGCACTCAGCGAGTCTTATCTGTTTTTACGTCGTCTGGAAAATTTGTTGCAAGCGATTGCTGATGAGCAAACGCAAACCTTACCTGCCGATGAGCTTAACCAGCATCGATTGGCGTGGGGAATGGGGTGTAGTGATTGGACCGCGCTGCAAAGCATATTAGCGCGGCACATGCAGTCGGTGCGCGATGTCTTCGATGATTTAATCGGCGATGATGCGCCAGACGGTAATGATATCCCTGAACACGCCAGTTATAGCAGCTTGTGGCAGGATACGCTGGACGATACTGATTTGGCGCCGTTGACTCCTCATCTAACGGAGGGAGTACGTGAGAAATTACTACGCGCCATTATCGGGTTTCGGCAGGATGTCGCGAAACGGACGATTGGGCCGCGTGGTCGGGATGTTCTGGACCAGTTGATGCCGAACCTGCTGGCAGAAGTGTGTATCCAGCAGGATGCCGATACCATCCTGTTACGTTTAACCCCGCTTTTACTGGGGATTGTGACGCGTACAACCTATCTGGAATTATTACTTGAATCTCGCGCGGCACTGGCTCAACTGATTCGGTTGTGCGCGGCCTCGCCCATGGTGGCCAGTCAGTTAGCGCATTACCCGCTGTTATTGGATGAACTGCTTGATTCTGCAACATTATATCAGCCGGTTGCGTTAGAGGCGTACTCTGATGAGTTGCGTCAATATCTGATGCGTGTTCCTGAAGAAGATGAAGAGCAACAGTTGGAAGCGGTGCGCCAGTTCAAACAGGCGCAACAACTGAGAATTGCTGCGGGAGATATTGCCGGCGTGCTTCCGGTAATGAAAGTAAGCGATCACTTAACCTATTTAGCTGAAGCGATTATTGCTGCCGTTGTGCAACAGGCATGGGGGCAAATGGTGGCGCGTTATGGTCAGCCGTCACATTTGCAACAGCGTGAAGGCCGTGGTTTTGTCGTTATTGCCTATGGAAAACTAGGCGGTTGGGAGTTGGGTTACAGCTCAGATCTTGATTTGGTTTTTTTGCTTGATTGTCCACCTGATGTCATGACGGAGGGGGAACGTAGTATTGATGGTCGTCAATTCTATCTACGCCTTGCCCAGCGTGTTATGCATCTGTTCAGTACGAGAACATCGTCCGGTATTTTGTATGAGGTTGATGCGCGTCTGCGGCCTTCGGGGGCGGCAGGTATGTTAGTGAGCACCATTGACGCATTCGATGAATACCAGCGCAATGAAGCCTGGACTTGGGAACATCAGGCTTTGGTACGGGCACGTATGGTTTATGGTGAATCAGGTGTACAAAAGCAATTTGAGTCTATCCGACGAGCCATCCTTTGCCGGGAGCGCGACGCAGAGATGTTGCGCAAGGAAGTCCGCGATATGCGCGAAAAAATGCGTCAGCATCTGGCAAATAAAGACAGTACGTTATTCGATTTGAAAACGGATGCGGGTGGCATTACGGATATCGAGTTTATCGCGCAATATCTGGTGTTGCGTTACGCGGCACACGAGCCACGCCTTACTCGTTGGTCTGATAATGTTCGTATTCTTGAATTGATGGCGCAGTATGGTGTGATGGAAGAACGTGAGGCGAATGCCCTAACGCAGGCGTATGTCACGTTACGGAATGAATTGCATCATTTGGCATTGCAGGAACTATCCGGTCGTGTCAGTCAGGATCGATTCGTTGCTGAACGACAGCAGGTGCAACAAAGCTGGAATAAATGGTTAGGCTGAGGCTGTGATATTATCACGCGCAATATGCGAAATAAGTTTGGAGTATGGGATGAAAGTTACGCTACCTGACTTCCGCCAGGCGGGAGTATTAGTGGTCGGTGATGTGATGTTGGATCGTTATTGGTATGGGCCAACCAGCCGCATTTCCCCTGAAGCCCCGGTGCCTGTCGTCAAGGTTGACACCATTGAGGAACGTCCCGGTGGCGCAGCAAATGTGGCGATGAATATTGCATCGCTGGGAGCTGGCTCCCGTTTGGTTGGCTTGACGGGAATTGATGATGCGGCGCGAGCGCTAAGCGCGAAGCTCAACGAAGTTAACGTGAAGTGTGATTTTGTGTCCGTGCCGACGCATCCAACGATTACTAAACTGCGCGTGTTGTCTCGTAATCAACAGCTTATTCGTCTGGATTTTGAAGAAGGGTTTGATGGCGTCGATCCACAACCCATGATCGAACGTATCCAACAGTCGCTACCTCATATCGGTGCATTGGTCTTGTCCGACTACGCGAAAGGGGCATTGGCTCATGTTCAAACAATGATTCAAACCGCAAAGGCTGCGGGCGTACCTGTGTTAATCGATCCTAAAGGCACGGATTTTTCACGTTACCGTGGTGCAACCTTGCTGACGCCTAATTTATCCGAATTTGAAGCCGTTGCGGGTCGTTGTAAAAATGACGATGAATTGGTTGCTCGTGGAATGGTGTTAGTCGCCGACTATGAACTATCTGCGCTGCTGATTACCCGCTCAGAGCAAGGTATGACGTTATTACAACCGGGTAAAGACCCGCTGCATTTACCCACTCAGGCACAGGAAGTGTATGACGTGACGGGGGCGGGGGATACGGTGATTGGTGTACTTGCGGCCTCATTGGCGGCGGGTAACACGCTAGAGGAAGCCTGTTTCCTGGCTAACGCTGCCGCTGGTGTCGTTGTCGGTAAGTTGGGAACATCAACCGTCACGCAGATTGAACTGGAAAATGCGATTCGGGGTCGTGCTGAAACCGGGTTTGGCGTAATGAGTGAGCAGCAACTAAAGGATGCTGTTGAACTGGCGCGTCAGCGTGGCGAAAAGGTCGTCATGACAAATGGTTGTTTTGACATTCTTCATGCCGGACACGTTTCTTATTTGGCCAATGCCCGTAAACTTGGCGATCGATTAATTGTCGCAGTAAACAGTGATGCTTCCACACAGCGTCTGAAAGGGCCTACCCGCCCTGTGAACCCATTGCCGCAGCGGATGATCGTGCTGGGTGCACTGGAATCGGTAGACTGGGTTGTTCCTTTTGAAGAGGATACGCCGCAACGCCTGATTGCAGAGATCTTGCCTGATGTCCTGGTGAAAGGTGGGGATTACCAACCGCACCAAATTGCAGGTAGTGAAGAAGTGTGGGCGAATGGTGGGGAGGTCAAAGTGCTAAACTTTGAAGATGGTTGTTCTACGACCAATATTATCAATACGATTAAAGCCAGCCAGTCTAAATAGTCTACTAGGCTGATTGGAGAGCCGGTTTGAATAGATCGTCAGCCAATATTCAAGTTGGTCTGAGCCGTAAGTGAATGAATACCGATCGTTGTAGCGTATTACCCGGTCGGTACTCATGAAAATCATGACGCCGAGATGGCAGCACGTCAGATAAAACAGGTATGAAACCAGTGAAGAAAGAACCAGCCGAAGTGAATGCGGTCGCACTGCGGGTAGCGGAGTTGCGTCGAGTATTACGCCACCATGAGTACAAATATCACGTTGAGGACGCACCAGAAATACCCGATGTTGAATACGACAAACTCATGCAGGAGCTGAAAGCACTGGAAGCGATGAACCCTGAACTGGTGACCAGTGACTCTCCTACACAACGTGTTGGCGCAGCACCATTGTCGGCATTTGAACAGGTTCGCCATGAAGTCCCCATGCTGTCGCTGGATAATGTGTTTGATGAAGAGAGCTATCTGGCGTTCAGCAAGCGAATTGGCGACAGGTTGAAAAACGCTGATGACCTGACATTTTGCTGTGAATTAAAGCTGGATGGTTTGGCCGTTAGCTTGTTGTATGAAGACGGTGTTTTGGTGCAGGCGGCGACACGTGGCGATGGTACAACCGGTGAAAATATCACCAGTAATATCCGTACTGTAGGGGCGATTCCCTTACGTCTTGAGGGCGATAATATTCCTCGTCGTGTTGAAGTGCGCGGTGAAGTGTTCATGAAGCACCGTGGTTTTGAAAAACTGAACGAGGAAGCGCGACGCACCGGCGGTAAAGTGTTCGCCAACCCGCGTAACGCGGCGGCTGGATCGCTGCGGCAGCTCGATCCTCGTATAACGGCTAAACGCCCTCTGACGTTTTTTTGTTATGGCGTCGGTTTACTGGAAGGTGGTGAACTGCCAGCAAGCCATTGGGAGCGCCTGAATCAATTCAAAATGTGGGGGCTGCCAGTTAGTGACAAAATTAAGCGATGCACGGGTTCCTCCGAGGTACTTGATTTTTATCGGCAGATCGAACAAACCCGTAGTTCTTTAGGGTTTGATATTGACGGCGTGGTTGTCAAAGTTGATTCGCTGGATTTACAAGAGCGATTAGGGTTTGTTGCACGAGCGCCGCGCTGGGCTGTGGCTTTCAAGTTTCCGGCCCAGGAACAGTTGACCTGGGTGCGCGATGTGGAGTTTCAGGTTGGTCGGACCGGTGCGATTACGCCAGTCGCACGTCTGGAGCCTGTCGCCGTTGCTGGTGTGATTGTAAGTAATGCGACATTACATAACGCGGACGAAATTGAGCGCCTGAGTTTACAGATTGGCGATCGCGTGATTGTGCGTCGTGCGGGTGACGTGATCCCTCAGATCGTTGGTGTGGTCGAATCTGAACGTCCTCAAGATACTCGACCTATCGTTTTCCCTCTTGCTTGCCCCGTGTGCGGATCTGATGTTGAGCGTGTAGAAGGCGAAGCGGTTACGCGGTGTACCGGAGGATTGATCTGTGGCGCACAACGTAAAGAGGCGTTGAAGCATTTTGTTTCCCGTCGGGCGCTGGATGTTGACGGTATGGGCGATAAAATCATCGATCAACTGGTGGAGAAACAATATGTTGAAACGCCAGCCGATCTGTTCCGCCTAACCGCCGGTATCCTGACCGGGCTTGATCGTATGGGGCCAAAGTCAGCGCAGAATTTGGTGAATGCGTTACAAAAAGCAAAAAGCACCACGCTGGCAAGGTTCCTGTATGCACTGGGCATCCGTGATGTGGGTGAAGCGACGGCCGCTAATCTGGCAGCACATTTTGGTTCTCTTGATGCGCTATTCGCTGCTGATGAAGATGCGTTACTTGAGGTACCTGATGTGGGGAAGGTTGTTGCAGCGCATGTGCGCCATTTCCTCAATGAAGATCATAACCAAAAAGTGATCCACGAGTTAATCGATCCCGATGATATCAATGTTCACTGGCCTGCACCTGTTATGGTTAAAGCTGAAGAAATTGATAGCCCGTTTGCGGGGAAAACGCTGGTGTTAACGGGGTCATTGAGTATTTTATCGCGTGATGAAGCCAAAGATCGCCTAACGGCATTAGGTGCTAGGGTGAGTGGTAGCGTATCAAAGAAAACGGATATGGTGATCGCGGGTGAGGCGGCTGGATCTAAATTGACTAAGGCGCAGGAACTGGGGATCCAGGTTATTGATGAAGCAGAAATGATTCGCCTGCTTGGGGTATAAACGAATGGAAAAAGAGGATCTGCTTGAGATTGCCAATATGCAGATGCCTTTTGGCAAATATCAGGGTCGTGCACTGATCGATCTGCCAGAAGAATATCTCTTATGGTTTGCCCGCAAAGGCGAGTTTCCACAAGGGCGTTTAGGTGAACTGATGCAATTGACGCTGGCGATAAAAATAGAAGGTTTGCAAGGTTTAGTTAAACCGCTGAAGCGAACAGGAACAAGCAGTTCTTGAATGAAGTAAGGCATCGTTTAACGATGCCTATACCCGTCATACTTCAAGCTGCTTGTGCGTTGGCTGCCCTTACTCACCCCAGTCACTTACCTGAGTAAGCTCCTGGGGATTCGTGCGGTTGCCGCCTTCACGCAACTTGAATTATTTTGGGTATATACAACTTCTTATGGTGGAAGCGAGACTAAACGTAGATATTAATCTGGCTTTTTTCATCAGGAAGGTTAACACCTTCCGGTTTAGTTAGCTGAATCGCCGCGTCAGTTGAGCTTGATGTGAGTTCACTTTTTGAGGCTTCGCTTTGCAACCGAGCAATTTGAGCTTGTAAAGCTTGAATTTGCGCCTGAATCATTTGTTGCTGTTGTTCAATTTGCTGACGTTCTTCATCTGTTTTTGCTTCAGCTGCCGACTTTGTTAGCTTAGTCACCTGTTTTGTCAGGGTTTGGATTTGTTTATTTAACTGTGCAATTTGTTGTTCGCTATTGCTGTTATTACTGGCTGATGTCGATATGCTCACGCTGCTAATGGTATTTGACATATTCCCTCCAGAAAAGATGTCCATAGGTATAACTACTATCGACAATTTAACCATCTTCATCAGCTAAATATTGTAGGAAATGAGAATGATCATCACAGTTTTATTACACTAAATGTAACTAAATGTTTTTTCTAATTACCATAAACGTTAATGGCGCTGTTCAACCGCGTCGCCTGACGGTTTAGCCCTTCTGCTGCTTCGGTGGAGTGTGTCACCATATCGGTATTACGCTGCGTCATTTCTTCTATTTGGGCAATAGATGTATTGATCAATCCCAGCGCCGATGTTTGTTCGCGGGTCGCGGTACTGATTTCCTTAAGCATGGTTGAAACCTGCAAAACGTCATTCACCATCTCGTGAATATGTTTGCCTGCATTTTCCACCATTACGCTGCCAGAATTAACGCTTTCCACGTTGGCATCAATCAGGGTTTTGATCTCTTTTGCTGCGGAAGCTGAGTGTTGTGCAAGGTTACGGACTTCTGCTGCGACCACGGCAAATCCCCGCCCTTGTACGCCCGCGCGGGCTGCCTCTACGGCAGCGTTCAGCGCGAGGATATTGGTCTGAAACGCAATACTGTCGATGACGCTGATAATATCGACAATTTTATTGCTGGCATTGGAGATAGAATCCATCATTCCAATGGTTTCCTTCATGATTTCCCCGCCTTTTAATGCCGTATCACTCGCTAGTTCAGCCATTCGAGTTGCTTGCGTCGTTGTTTCCGAACTCTGCTGTACCGCTACGGTTATCTGTTCAATGGCGGCCGCCGTTTGTTGTAAATTAGCGGATGTTTCTTCGGTTCGGGTGTTCAGTGCGACATTGTTTTCTGCCAATTTGTGGCTGACATCCGTTATGCCCTGAACCTGAGTACTGACATCATCGACCAAAGAATGCAAATTCAGTCCAAATTGATTGATTGCGCGTAGCAACAAGCCAATTTCATCAACCCGGTTCAAGTGCATGTGTTTCACTTTCCGGCCAGAAACGACGTGTTGCGCCTGTTTTAAAATCATGCCCAGTGGGTTAGCGATTTGTTTTTGTAAGAACGTGTCGAGCAGCACGACGAGGATAAGCGCGAGTGCGGTCAGCCACAGTGGGCTAACGCCCATGAGTGCCAGTAATGCAGGGAAAATACCTGCGCTCAAAATAGCTAGGCGTAGTCGCCAACGGACAGAAAGCTTTTGAAAGAGAGACAGTGGTGCGAATAGACCCGTTCTGACAACTAGCCCCTTGTAAAATTTACGATTTTTAATCTGCTTTTTCTGTACGGCTGCATACAGCGATTCAGCGAATTTGATTTCATCCGCGGCAGGGGTATTGCGAACGGAAATATAGCCAGTTAGTCGGTCTTGATGATAAACCGGCGTGACGTTGGCGCGAACCCAATAATGGTCACCGTTGTTGCGTCTGTTTTTCACTAATCCGGTCCAGCTATCACCCTGTTTTAAGGTAAACCACATGTCAGCAAACGCTTCCATGGGCATATCAGGATGACGAACGACGTTATGTGGTTGGCTAATTAGTTGATCTTCAGAGAATCCGCTTACTCTGATAAATGCAGAATTTGCATAGGTAATATGACTTTGAGTATCTGTTGTGGACATTAGTGTTGTGTCCATGTCCAGCAGATACTCCTGCTGCGTAACAGGTGTATTCAACCTCATTGGAAGCCCCGGTGTACCTAATTGCTGTTTAAATGAATGCGCATTTTTGGGTTATTGTCCGTAAGGATGCGTTCTTCGTTAATCTATATCCGTCATACTTCAAGGGACATGTGCGTTGTCTACCCCAGTCTAACTATCTGGTAAGACACTGTTTTTTATTTTTCAGCACATGAGCGCTTGTTCTTCGATCTTAATTATTTCGCGATATATTCAAATTGATATGCTGGTTTTTTGTGAGTTATCCATTCGCGATTATTGGATACCCATATGATAAATAACGTTATTGTTTGTAACAAAAATGTCATTAAATACTCTCATACGAGAGCCAGCATGCGTAAATCTATGACGGGATAATTATACTGTCAATTAATACATTTTATTATAAATAATTAGTAACAATGGTTATTAAAATGAACAGCGATAAATAAATAATTTTTTACTCTATAACGGTCTTCAAACCGGGCAAAGGTAATTAAGATATTTTGTTAAATGTTGTTATTAATTTTATTATTGAATGTTATTTTTAACGAATTATTGGTGTGTGTTTATCCTTTTTTTTTCGATGGTATTAATTAATTCGATATCAGATCAAAAAGTTGAATAATGTTGTGAATTGCTCGGGCTTAATAACACTATAGTTTGAATGGTTTATTTTTGTTGTGGAATTGTAAGTAGACCGCTTTTAGTTCCACACACTTTTTGAGATTTCCGGTTTCTCGACCATCAGCCGGTATTCTTCCGGCGTCAGGTTATTCAGGGATTCATGAGGCCGCTCGCTGTTGTATTCCATCAGCCAGCGCTCTGTGATTTCCCTCGCTTCATTCAGTGTTCTGAACAGGTAAAAATCCAGGATTTCTGTCCGGTACGTTCGGTTAAAACGTTCGATGAAGGCATTCTGCGTGGGTTTTCCCGGTTTAATAAATTCCAGCATAACGCCATGCTCTTCAGCCCACTGCGCCAGAGTCAGCGAGATTAACTCTGGGCCATTGTCCATCCGCAGTTTCAGCGGATAACCACGGTTTGCCACGATCCTGTCCAGTACTCTGACCACCCGCTGCGCCGGGATATTCAGATCGATTTCTATTGCGAGAGCCTCGCGGTTAAAATCATCCACTACATTGAAGGTCCGAAAGCGTCTGCCGCAGACCAGCGCATCATGCATAAAATCCATCGACCAGCTCTGGTTAAGTGCTTCCGGCGTCGACAACGGAGTCGGATTGCGCACCGGCAGACGTTGCTTTCCCTTGCGGCGAAAATTCAGTTTAAGCAGACAGTAAATCCTGTGAACACGTTTATGATTCCAGGCATTGCCTTGCCTGCGCAGCACCTGAAACAGCTTCTTGAAGCCGTAACGGGGATAGCGTTCGGCCACCTCCGACAGAGCCTGGATCACCGGTTCATCACGACAGGTTTCCGGCTGATAAAAATACACCGTCCTGCTCAGCGATAACGTCCTGCATGCCTGGCGTATGCTCATCGTAAACTGCGCGGTCAGGTAACTGACGAGCTCACGCTTTATCGCTGGTTTTAAAGCTTTTTTTCAATAACATCTTTGAGTGCGCGGCACTCCAAACTCAGATCGGCAAACATCTGTTTCAGTCGTCGGTTTTCGTCTTCGAGATCTTTCATCTTTTTGATATCAGAGGCTTCCATACCGCCGAACTTCGCTTTCCAGTTGTAGTACGAAGCCTCGGATATTCCCGCTTCTCGGCAGACGTCTTTGACGGTACGTCCGGCTTCAACGGACTTCAAAACGGCGATGATCTGGTGCTCGGTAAATCGGGCTTTGCGCATAGCGATCTCCTCAACGGGACATAATCAGTATGTCGGAAGATCTCTAAAAGTGAATGGTTCGTTTTGCAGGGATGCTTACAGAATGACAGGGAAGTGAATGATTCTTGCCTCAAAGCATTAACACTTTACGTTACTGAGAACGGTAAGGTTTGTATTGTCCTGAAACGTGAATTATTGGGGGATACGTTGTGAAAAGACATTTCTTGGCACTTCTATTCCATCGGCTTATTCATTTTTTGATGGATTCGACATATCTCGGCGGAGTGCCGACCTTGCCAGATGTCATCTGGCAAGGTCGGTGATTTTCTGTCACACAAGCCGTTTAATCATCACGATTGTGAGTGATATCTTTCAATCAGGTAACCGGAGCCGGGTTAAATACGGCCAAGGCATTGTGAAGACCCCATTGATCGGACCAGGTTTTCTTTGTACCGCTGGCAATATCCAGAATAAAACGGAAGAGTTGCCAGCCGACATCTTCAATGGTGGCTTCCCCAGTGGCGATAGTCCCCGCATTGATGTCCATGAGGTCGTACCAACGGTTTGCCAGCGTGGTACGCGTCGCCATTTTAATGACGGGAACAGCCAGTAAGCCATATGGCGTACCGCGACCGGTGGTAAAGACCTGAACGGTAATACCCGAGGCGAGTTGCTGCGTTCCGCAGACAAAATCGCTGGCGGGGGTTGCGGCGTAAATCAAACCACGTTTGGTTGGGCGCTGACCGGGCGATAACACTTCAACGATTGCACTGGTGCCTGATTTGGCAATTGAGCCAAGCGCTTTTTCCACGACGTTGGCCAGCCCGCCTTTTTTGTTACCGGGAGAGGGGTTAGCACTACGATCGGTCTGGCCGCTGTCAAGGTAGTTGTCATACCATGCCATCTCTTCTAACAGACGCTTGCCGACGCTTTCGTCGATAGCCCGTGGCGTTAGCAGATGAATCGCGTCGCGCACTTCGGTAACTTCCGAAAACATCACGGTTGCGCCGCAGCGGACCAGTAGATCTGAAGCAAAACCAACGGCGGGGTTAGCCGTCACACCTGAAAACGCATCGCTACCACCACACTGCATACCGACAACCAGCTCAGAAGCCGGACAGGTTTCACGTTGGCGTTTATTCAACTGTTGTAGGTGCCGATCGGCCATCGCCAAAATATCGTCCACCATCGATTTAAAGCCGACATGCTGTTCATCTTGTAAACGCACGATACTACTGTCATCCAGAGAAATTGTCTGAACATCAGGTGTGCCTTCAAGTAAACGCTCGGGCTGTAGCTTTTCACAACCGAGGCCGACAACCAATATTTCGCCCCCAAAATTGGGGTTCAGCGCCAGGTTATGGATTGTGCGGATGGGAACGACAGCCGCAGGCGCATTAATGGCAACGCCACAGCCGTACAAATGGTTGAGTGCAACAACACCGTCCACATTCGGGTACTTAGGCAATAGGTCGCGTTCAATAATTTTGACAACGTAGTCCACGACACCGGCAACGCAGTGGACGCTGGTGGTAATGCCCAGTAAATTTTTGGTGCCGACACTCCCATCCGCATTGCGGTAGCCTTCAAAGGTATACCCTTCTAAAGGAGGAAGTGGGGCTGGTACTTTTGTGGCCAGCGGCAATGTTTCAAGCGCGGGAGCCTTGGGTAATTCAACCAGTGATTCGTCGATCCAACTGCCTTGGGGGATATCACGCAGCGCATAGCCGATAATTTCGCCATAGCGTACAATTGCGCCTGCCTTGGGAATGTCGACTAGCGCAACTTTATGACCCTGTGGAATATGCTCAATTAATTCTAGTCCAGTATCAAACCGGGTACCTGCACGTAAACCATTATCATTAACGATAATAGCGACGTTGTCGTTATCATGGACTTTAATATAAAAAGCCTTCACGACATTTTGCTCGTTCTGTGACATAGCGTCTCCAGTTAATCTTTAACTATACCTGTGATACTTCAAGCTACATGTGAGTTGGCTTCGTTTCGTTTGGGTCGTTGCTTGCAACGTTCAAATCAGCGTCCAGCAAATTTGTCACCCGAATCACTTGCCGCCTTTCCTGCAACTCTAATTATTTAGGGTATAAAATCAGTAATTTTTATCGTAGTCATTTATAAAAGTAATGCAGATTTTATACACATAATATCTGATTTTTTATAGTACATAACTGTGCAATTGAATAATATTAATTGTTTTTAACGCCAAATAATTTGGCGATCATCCAGATTAACGTGATCTATCTCTCTTTTGATCTTTTCCTGTTCGTTATTGAAAATCATAGTGTGATGACTGTCGCAGGTTTTTGGGTGAATCTCATAAAAAACGCATTGTTCTATGCATATTATTGTGCAATCACACAGTGCTATTCCTTGGCTCTATTTTTATACTGATATCGTTTTCTGAATGTTCGTAGCGGAAACTGGTAGTGCAAGATTTTATTAATGACATCTTTTCCGGAAGAGAGGAGATGTTAAAGGCTCAAATGAACCATGCAGAAAGAATATTGGTTTATTTAGGTTGGTCATACTAATAATGATAATTAAGGTGATTTTATGAACTCCGATGCGGTTCTTCTAAAAAGAAAAACCTATGTTCGCTACATAATATTGTTAATTATATTTACAGTTACTGCAATAAACTATGCAGACCGTGCAACATTATCTATTGCAGGTACAGCCGTAGCGAAAGAATTACAGTTAGACGCGGTGCATATGGGCTATATTTTCTCCGCGTTTGGATGGTCGTATCTCGTGATGCAAATTCCAGGCGGTTGGTTACTTGACCGCTTTGGATCAAAGAAAGTTTATGCTTACAGTATCTTCTTCTGGTCGCTGTTCACCTTTTTACAAGGGTTCGTCGACTGGGTGCCATTAGTATGGGCGCCGGTAACCTTGTTTGCACTGCGCTTTATGCTCGGGTTTTCTGAAGCGCCTTCTTTTCCTGCTAATGCCCGTATTACGGCTGCCTGGTTCCCAACAAAAGAGCGTGGTACGGCATCCGCCATTTTTAACTCTGCCCAATATTTTTCGCTGGCAATCTTCTCTCCAATCCTCGGTTGGTTGACATATCAGTGGGGATGGGAGCATGTATTCCTGGTTATGGGCGGACTGGGATTTGTGCTAACTATTATCTGGGTGAAGTTTATTCATAACCCAACCGATCATCCCGGCATTAGCCAACAAGAATTGGAATATATTTCCAAGGGCGGTGCTGTTGTTGATATGGACCATAAGAAAGGTGACGGTAAAAGCAACGATGGTCCTAAATGGGATTACATCAAACAACTTCTCACTAATCGTATGATGTTAGGTGTATTCCTTGGCCAATACTTTATTAATAGTATCACCTGGTTCTTCCTTACCTGGTTCCCTATTTACCTGGTTCAGGAAAAGGGAATGTCTATCCTGAAGGTTGGTCTGATTGCAGCAATTCCGGCGTTGTGTGGATTTATCGGTGGTGTATTGGGTGGCGTCGTTTCTGATATGTTGTTAAAACGCGGTTATTCGTTAACTGCTGCTCGTAAAATCCCTATCGTTTTGGGGATGTTATTGGCATCCAGCATCATTCTTTGTAATTACACCGATAGTAATGTTTTAGTGGTCTCATTGATGGCGCTGGCTTTCTTTGGTAAAGGTTTCGGGGCATTAGGCTGGCCTGTCATTTCCGATACTGCACCGAAAGAAATTGTCGGGTTATGCGGTGGTGTATTTAACGTATTTGGTAATGTGGCTTCAATTGTTACACCATTGGTTATCGGTTATCTGGTCAAAGAGTTGCATTCTTTTAATAGTGCTCTGCTTTTTGTCGGTATTTCCGCAATAATGGCAATGCTGTGCTATCTGCTCGTTGTTGGTGAGATCAAACGTATGGAATTAAAGAAAAGTTAATAATTGATAATGGTTGTTGTCATTTATTAGCCACCGTAAATATGAATTAATAGAAGGTTATTATGAGTAATTCGATATTACCTAACCATTTTCGCCAAAATTTACGTGAGGGTAAAACCCTGATTGGCTGCTGGTGTGCGCTGGGTAATCCCATTTCAACCGAAGTATTGGGATTAGCAGGGTTTGACTGGCTGGTACTGGATGGTGAACACGCTCCTAACGACGTGATGACGTTTATCCCGCAGTTGATGGCGTTAAAGGGAAGTCACAGTGCGCCCGTCGTGCGTCCGCCGTGTAACGAGCCAGTTATCATCAAACGGCTGTTAGATATTGGTTTTAATAATTTTCTGGTTCCTTTTGTTGAATCGGAAGAGGAAGCCATTCGTGCGGTAGCGTCCACACGCTATCCACCGGCAGGGATTCGCGGGGTATCGGTTGCCCATCGGAGTAATCGCTATGGCACCGAGCCGGACTATTTTGCCACCATTAACGACAATATTACCGTCATGGTGCAGATAGAAAGTCAGGCCGGTATTGATCATCTGGATGCGATTGCGGCGGTTGACGGCGTAGACGGTATTTTTGTTGGGCCGGGTGATTTATCCGCTGCGCTAGGCTATCTGGGCCAGCCGAATCATCCAGAAGTTCAGAAAGCGATCCGCCATATCTTTGAGCGCGCCGCGGCACATAACAAGCCGTGCGGCATTCTGGCTCCGGCAGAAGTGGATGCCCGTCGCTATCTGGAATGGGGTGCGACGTTTGTGGCTGTCGGAAGCGATCTGGGCATATTCCGCGGTGCAACACAGGCACTGAGCGATAAATTCAAGAAGTAATTCTGCGGCGAAGTGAATCCGCAACCTGCGGATTCATCGCGAATTGAAGTGATATCTACATCAGACAATGAGGTTATAGCAATGAAAATTGGTTTTATTGGGCTTGGCATTATGGGAAAACCGATGAGTAAAAATCTGCTGAAAGCAGGTTACTCATTAGTCGTGATGGATCGGAATCTGGAAGCCGTCGCGGAAGTGGTTGCGGCAGGTGCGACGGCGGCGGAAACGCCAAAAGCTGTTGCAGAGCAAAGTGATGTCATCATCACCATGTTACCGAATTCACCTCATGTCAAAGAGGTTGTGCTGGGCGAAAACGGTGTAATTGACGGCGCACGTGCTGGCAGCATTGTTGTAGATATGAGCTCGATCGCACCGTTAGCCAGCCGTGAAATTGCGGCTGCGTTAGCCGAAAAAGGCATCCTGATGCTGGATGCGCCAGTCAGTGGTGGCGAACCAAAAGCGATCGACGGTACGCTCTCAGTGATGGTGGGCGGCGATAAAGCACAGTTTGATCGTTGTTTTGATATTTTGAAAGCGATGGCAGGTTCCGTTGTCCATACTGGTGACATTGGTGCTGGCAACGTGACCAAACTGGCGAACCAAGTGATTGTTGCGTTGAATATCGCTGCGATGTCCGAAGCATTGGTTCTGGCGACTAAAGCGGGTGTGAACCCTGAGTTGGTCTACCAGGCTATTCGTGGTGGTTTGGCCGGTAGTACCGTGCTGGATGCTAAAGCACCGATGGTGCTGGATCGTAACTTCAAACCAGGCTTCCGTATTGATTTGCATATCAAGGACTTGGCGAACGCGTTAGATACCTCTCACGGTGTAGGCGCTCAGTTGCCGTTGACCGCAGCGGTGATGGAAATGATGCAGGCGTTGAAAGCGGACGATCTGGGTACCGCCGATCACAGCGCATTAGCCTGTTATTACGAGAAATTGGCCAAGATCGAAGTGACGAGATAGGCAGTAATATAACCGTTAGCGAGACCGGCAGCATTATCGGATGCCGGTCTGGTTGATGGCTTCTGATAAGCGCCGATTCATGAGCGCGGATTAAGTACAATCGGAACGTTGATGAAATCGGATCGTTTATGAAAATAGTGATCGCACCGGATTCTTATAAAGAAAGCCTGTCTGCACAAAACGTTGCCATACAAATCGAAAAAGGGTTTCGTGAAATATTCCCCGATGCCTGCTACGTCAAATTGCCAGTCGCAGACGGTGGTGAAGGCACGGTTGAGGCGATGGTCGCTGCAACCGGTGGCAGGATTGTCAACGTCAACGTGACGGGGCCATTGGGCGAAAATATTGATGCCTTTTTTGGCTTGTCCGGTGATGAGAAAACGGCGTTTATAGAAATGGCGGCAGCCAGTGGATTGGAGTTGGTTCCGGCCCCGCAGCGTAACCCGTTGCTGACGACCAGTTATGGTACGGGCGAGCTGATCCGTTGCGCGCTGGATCACGGCGTGGAGCACTGCATTATCGGAATTGGTGGCAGTGCGACCAATGATGGTGGTGCGGGTATGGTACAGGCATTGGGCGTCAGGTTGCTCAATGAGGCGGGTGAAGAGATTGGTTTTGGCGGCGGTGAACTTGATAAGCTGGCAAGCATTGATATCAGGGATGTGGATACGCGTATCAAACGCTGTCGTTTTGAAGTGGCCTGTGATGTCACCAACCCGTTGACGGGTAAGCAAGGGGCTTCCGCTGTGTTTGGCCCGCAAAAAGGCGCGACGCCAGCGATGATAGAACAACTGGATAATGCGTTGAAGCACTATGCTGCGGTGATCCGCCATGATTTGGATAAGGACGTTGAGCAAGTTCCTGGAGCCGGTGCAGCCGGAGGGATGGGCGCCGCGTTGCAGGCATTCTGTGGTGCAGAACTCCGTCAGGGTATTGAAATTGTCACGGAAGCGCTGGGGTTGGATGAACTGGTCAAAGATGCGTCGCTGGTGATTACCGGAGAAGGGCGAATCGATAGCCAGACGATCCACGGGAAGGTGCCAATCGGCGTAGCTCGTGTCGCGAAGCGTTACAATAAGCCAGTGATTGGTATTGCCGGTAGTCTGACGGCGGATGTTGGTGTAGTACATGAACACGGTCTGGATGCCGTATTCAGCGTACTTTATAATATCTGTTCACTGGAAGACGCATTGGATAATGCAGCGGAAAATGTCAGGATGACGGCTCGCAACATTGCCGCGACAATCAGATTGTCAGCAGGTTTAGTATAATGCGATATGAGCAACAAGCGCTTTTTTCTAAAGCGCTTGTTCATTGGAATAGCTTTTATGGAAATGTCAGTCTCCCACCTAATCCCTCTTTTATTTAATGGTTTTAATACCAATCTATTTACATAATATCCATTAGAAACTATTATTTTCGTATACAGTAATTGGATTTTATTAATTGAATTGAGTGTTTTAATTTCTTTTATTATAAAAATTAACTAAATATCACTTTGCGTTTTTTGTGAATGATATCTCATTGTCTTGTGCTGTCGCCTTATTTTAATCCTTATTATATTTTAATATTGAGCGTTTGCCCAATGAGCTGCTTAATGGGGATGCTTATACTTTTTAGTGAAGTCGATGTGGTTGATTTTTTATTCCGCTCTATCGATTGCATATCAATAATATTAACTTAATAACCTGTCTTTCATTCTGACCTCACTACCACTACATTCGTTTAAAGAATAAAGATAAGGTCGCGATAATAAAGTAGGTAAATATGAAAGCATCTATTGGTGCACTATCTGTTTTTAATACTTTAATATTTAGTTCATTTTATACCGTGCTAAAGTTTGATAACTGTTTCGATGTTGCCAGCGTCAAGGCGTCTCGTGTCGAGGGCAAGCATCATGGCTGAAACAACACTCCCCCTGGCTAAAACCAAAACGCATTCTCGGTTCTGGATTTTAGCCATTCTGTTCATCATCAGTACCGTCAATTATGCAGACCGCTCTACGCTTTCTATCGCAGGGCCGCATGTCGCTTCCGACTTGGGGTTAGACCCGCTACAAATGGGATATGTCTTTTCTGCTTTTGGCTGGGCTTATATGCTGGCCCAACTTCCAGGCGGTTGGTTGCTCGATCGCTTCGGCTCTAAAATTGTGTACGGTTTTGCCATTTTTATCTGGTCTATTTTCACGTTTGCACAAGGTTTTGTTCATTTCTTCGCTTCAGCAGCCATGATGTTGTTTATTTTGCGCTTCATGGTCGGTTTTTCTGAGGCTCCGGTTATGCCTGCAAACAGTCGTATTGTTTCGGCGTGGTTTCCTGTCCGTGAACGAGGTACGGCCTCTGCCATTTTTAATATTTCTCAATATGCGGCGTTAGTCGTATTCAATCCATTATTAGGCTGGATTACTCAGGAAGTGAGTTGGGAATATGTATTCATCGTGATGGGTATGGTCGGCATGGTGCTGTCTCTGGTGTGGTACAAGACCATGTATAGCCCGATGAAGCATCCGACGGTCAGTAAGGAAGAAGTGGACTATATCCGCGATGGCGGTGGACTTGTCAACATGGACGATGATCCAAGCCATAAGAAAAGCGCATCGGGCCCGCAGTTCGGCTATGTAAAACAGTTGCTCTCCAGCCGTATGCTGTTGGGGATTTATCTGGCGAACTATTGTGTTAATGCCATTACCTGGTTCTTCCTTTCCTGGTTCCCTATCTACCTGGTGAAAGGTCGTGGAATGTCCATTCTGGAAGCTGGTTTCATTGCCGCTCTGCCTGCCGTGTGTGGCTGTATTGGTGGGGTATTGGGCGGCGTATTTTCAGATTATCTGCTCAATAAAGGGTATTCGCTTTCTGTGGCACGTAAGACGCCAATTATTCTGGGGATGTTGATGTGTAGCAGTATGGTGATTTGTAACTACACCACATCCGATGTCGTTGTTGTTGCCGCTATGTGTCTGGCATTTTTCGGTAAAGGCGTCGGCGCGCTTGGTTGGACGGTTAATGCGGATACAGCACCAAAAGAAATTGTTGGGTTAAGCGGTGGGGTGCTGAATCTGGTCACCCAAATTGGTGCCATCACGACGCCGATCGTCATTGGATACATCTTAAAAGAAACAGGTTCATTTGACGGCGCTTTGTTGTACGTCGTAGCCAATGGCTTAGTGGTGATTTTTAGCTACCTGTTCATTGTTGGCAAGATCCAGCGTCTCGAGTTGAAACCGTTAACCGCATAATTTATCTATTTGAATTCCAGGAGTATGTCATGGGCAGTAATCGTTTTTCAGATACCCCCGTCATTGTTGATATGAAGGTTATCCCTGTCGCGGGTTATGACAGCATGTTGTTGAATATTGGTGGTGCGCATGGTGCTTATTTTACGCGCAATATCGTTATCCTGACCGATAACGCAGGCCATACTGGCGTGGGCGAAGCTCCCGGTGGTGAAGTGATTTATAACACCTTAGTGGAGGTGATCCCGCGTGTAAAAGGTCAGCAGATTGCACGCATGAATCGTTTAGTGCATGACGTACATAAAGGTAACCAGTCTTCAGACTTCGATTCCTTTGGTAAGGGGGCGTGGACGTTTGAGTTACGAGTTAATGCCGTCGCCGCGTTGGAAGCCGCATTACTCGATCTGATGGGGCAATTCATGGGGGTGCCCGTGGCAGAGTTATTGGGGCCAGGGAAACAACGTGATGAAGTCACCGTGTTGGGTTACTTATTTTACGTCGGTGACCGTACCAAAACCGATTTGCCTTATTTGGAAGGTGAGAAAGGTAAACACGAGTGGTACCACCTGCGTCATCAGAAGGCGATGGATAGCGACGCGGTTGTCCGTTTGGCGGAAGCCACCACGGATCGTTATGGGTTTAAAGATTTCAAATTAAAAGGTGGTGTGCTACCGGGCGAGCAGGAAATCGATACGGTTAAAGCACTCAAAAAACGTTTCCCTGATGCTCGTATTACTGTTGATCCAAACGGAGCCTGGCTGCTGGACGAAGCGATTCGTCTGTGTAAGGGGATGCAGGGAATTTTGACCTACGCTGAAGATCCTTGCGGTGCTGAACAAGGTTTTTCTGGGCGAGAGGTGATGTCCGAGTTTCGTCGCGCCACTGGTCTACCGGTTGCGACCAATATGATTGCCACTAACTGGCGTGAAATGAACCACGCTGTCATGTTGCAGGCTGTCGATATTCCTCTGGCTGACCCACATTTCTGGACGATGCATGGTGCTGTGCGAGTGGCACAGATGTGTGATGAGTGGGGGTTAACATGGGGTTGCCATTCCAACAATCACTTTGATATTTCTCTGGCGATGTTCACACATGTCGGTGCTGCAGCACCGGGCAATCCGACAGCGATTGATACCCATTGGATTTGGCAGGAAGGACAGCATCTGACCAAAGAACCCCTGCAAATCGTCAATGGCAAAATCAAAGTGCCTGACCGTCCCGGTTTGGGGATAGAACTGGATATGGAACAGGTAATGAAAGCCCACGAACTGCACAAAAGGTTACCGAGTGGGGCGCGTAATGATGCGGCGGCAATGCAATATCTGATCCCCGGTTGGACGTTTGATCGCAAACGCCCGGTGTTTGGTCGCTAACCGTATTGATATGAATTATGACGGGTATAGAGAGAAAGGATAAAAAGATGGCATTGCAAAGTTCAACACCGATTATTACCCACATGCAGGTTATTCCCGTTGCGGGTCATGACAGCATGCTGCTTAACCTGAGTGGTGCGCATGCGCCGTACTTCACTCGAAACATTGTCATCCTGAAGGATAACAGCGGGAATACCGGCGTCGGTGAAATTCCTGGCGGTGAAAAGATCCGTCAGACGTTGGAGGATGCTTCCGCGCTGGTTGTGGGGAAAACACTGGGTGAATACAAAAATGTGATGACGGCGGTACGGGCGAAGTTTGCCGATCGTGATGCGTCCGGGCGTGGTTTGCAGACATTCGATCTGCGTACCACCATCCATGTAGTGACAGCCATTGAAGCTGCCATGCTTGACTTGCTTGGTCAGTTCCTGAATGTGACCGTGGCGTCGTTGCTTGGCGATGGGCAGCAGCGTGACGCGGTTGAGATGCTGGGCTACCTGTTTTACATCGGCGATCGCAATAAAACCGATTTGCCTTATCAGAACCAATCCGATGATAAATGTGACTGGTATCGTTTACGTCACGAAGAAGCGCTATCACCAGAGGCCGTCGTTCGGCTGGCAGAAGCGGCCTATGAGAAATACGGATTTAATGACTTCAAACTGAAAGGTGGCGTACTGGCTGGTAGTGAAGAAGCGGAAGCGGTAACCGCGCTAGCGAAACGCTTTCCACAGGCACGTATTACGCTGGACCCAAATGGTGCCTGGTCGCTGGATGAAGCAATCAAATTAGGCAAACAGCTGCGTGGTGTACTGGCCTATGCCGAAGATCCGTGTGGTGCAGAACAAGGGTTCTCTGGCCGGGAAGTGATGTCGGAGTTCCGTCGTGCGACGGGGCTGCCCACCGCGACCAACATGATTGCCACTGACTGGCGGCAAATGGGGCATACCATTTCTTTGCAATCGGTCGATATTCCACTGGCTGACCCGCATTTCTGGACGATGCAAGGTTCTGTACGTGTCGCGCAGATGTGCCACGAATGGGGATTGACCTGGGGTTCACACTCCAACAATCACTTTGATATCTCTCTGGCGATGTTTACCCATGTCGGTGCTGCGGCTCCTGGCAAGATTGCTGCACTTGATACGCACTGGATTTGGCAGGAAGGCAATCAGCGTCTGACCAAAGCGCCGTTGCAGATTGTGGGGGGAATGGTGGAAGTGCCGAAGAAACCGGGGCTGGGTGTCGAACTAGATATGGATCAGGTGATGAAGGCACATGAGCTGTATAAAACGAAGGGATTAGGTGCACGTAACGATGCGATGGGAATGCAATACCTGATCCCGAATTGGACGTTTGATAATAAACGTCCGTGCCTGGTGCGCTAACGTTTTGCTTTTTAGCGGTGCCGTTTCGGGTGAAACGGCACCGGGATCATCTATTCACTGGAGAACGCATTGGATAATGCGGCTGAAAATGTCAGGATGACGGGCCCGCAATATTGCTGCGACCATCAGATTGTCAACAGGTTTAGTATAATGCGATATGAGCAACAAGCGTTTTTTCTAAATCGCTTGTTTATTGGATGGATGCCTGTCGCAAATGTAAGTTTGCCGCCTCTGTGACATTGTCTATTTCGTCCAGTAACTCCAGCCATTCTGGTTCCAATTCACCGCTATCGATACCTTTATTTAATTGTTTTTCAAGGTAATAGCAGATGCGTTTTAATCGCGGTACACCGCTATAACTACAGCTGCCGTGTAGTTTATGAATTAATGCAACGATATCGTTGTCTGGGTTTCCGTCTAATATTTTTTCAATTCTGTCGCGGACTTCGGGTAGAAAATCCAATAGCATTTGCAGTAGGTCTTGCGCGAGCTGCGGCTTATTGGCTGCCTGGCGCTGTGCCAGCGCCCAGTCTAGTGAAAGTTGGCTATCGTCATGTTCGTCTAATGGAGGAATCACCTCTACGGAATGTGAATATCTGGCTAATACGTTCCTCAGCATTTGTTCATCAATCGGTTTAGCTAAATAGTCATCCATCCCTGATTGCAGTAGGTGTTCTCGTTCGTTATCTACGGTGTGCGCAGTCACTGCAACGATCGGGGTTTCCGCATGATTGGGCAACTGACGGATGAGTTCGCTGGTACGGATACCATCCATGCCCGGCATCTGGATATCCATAAGGATAATATTGATATTATGGTTTTTGGCCTGAGCGATGGCATCGGTGCCGTTTTCACACAGAATAATATTTTCAACCTGTTCTTCCAGTAAGGTACCAATCAGCTTCAGATTCGCGGGGTTATCATCCACCGCCATTACGCTGAGTGGTAACCGCGTTGTATGAGGTGATGTCGACGGTATCTTTGGCGTATGTTCTTCTAACAATGTATGTTCTTCTAACAATGAAAGTTGAAACAGCGTGCTATCCTGCAATAGCGGTAGCAGGCGTGGCGCAGAGAGCGGCTTACTCAGGCAAGCGTGTACCCCAAATAATTTGAGTTGCTCAGGGTCCATTTGTGCAAGGCTGGGCAGCGCTAAAATGATGCAAGGCGCGAGACGGCAGGCATCACGCAATCTGGGGAGGTAATCCTGTAGGCTGTTGCGGTAATGGACGGGTATACCGAGCAGCAGAATATCAAATGAGGTCTCCGGAAGTTGTTCCAGCGTTGGGCTATAGCTGATCGTCAACGGTGTCTGACCCAGAATATTCAGCGTAGCCTGAGCGGCGGCTGAATTGGATTCAACATAGGCCAGGTGTTTACCTTGTAATCGATGATAGGTCGGTTCACTGGGAACCACATGAGGGTTTAAAGGCAAGTTAATATGGAACCAGAAAGTTGACCCTTGGTTTAACTGGCTCTGGAAACTAATATCCCCCCCCATTTCTTTGACTAAACGCTGGGTAATCACTAACCCGAGTCCGGTTCCACCATGACGACGAGAGATGCTGGTATCTGCCTGTCGAAAAGCTTGAAATAGTTGAGATTGTTGCATTTCCGCAATACCGATCCCAGAATCGCGGATTTGAATTTCCAATTGAACTTCATTGTATTCTTGTCGGCGTTTTTCAACGCGAATATCAATGTTGCCATGCTCGGTGAATTTAATCGCGTTGCCCAGTAAATTGGTAATGATTTGCTGTAGACGCAGCGGATCACCGACGAACTGCTCCGGGATATCGTTCTGGATATCCAACGTAAGCTCTAATCCTTTCTCATGCGCGGTGTGGGCTAGCAACATCACCATCTCGTCTAGCGTGTTATGCAGCGAAAACGGGATGTGTTCCAATATGAGTTTTCCGGCCTCCAGCTTTGAGAAATCTAGCACATCATTGATGATATTCAGCAGGTTATTGGCAGATCGTTCGATCGTGCGCAGGTAATCGGTTTGCGTCGCGTTCAACGGCGTTTTCAATGTCTGGCGGGTGAAACCAATCACACCATTCAGCGGTGTTCTGAGTTCGTGCGACATGTTTGCCAGGAACTCAGATTTAATTCGCGCGGCTTCCTGCGCCCGTTTCTTGGCAATATCCAGCTCAACGTTTTGGATTTCCATCTGTTCCAACGTTTCACGCAGGTCATAGGTCGCCTGATCGATATTTTGTTGCATTTCTTCATGGTAAGCCGTCAACGACATCGCCATTGAGTTGATGCCATTTTTCAGCATGTCGAGTTCGCCCAACATGTGGCCTTCTACCCGGCTGTCCAGTTGCCCGCGACGGATTCGATCGACCGTTTCAACCATATTACGAATAGGGGCCGTGACATCTCGCATGAGGCGATAGGCAAACAGCACGGCAACCCCCAGACACAGCAGTAACAGCAACGCGGCAACAAAAATTTCCTGGTATTGCTGAAGCTTGATGGTCGTCATATCTAACTCAATGACCATATAGCCGATAGGTTTGATCGTACTGGGAAAGGAAAGCGCAAGACCGTCCGCGGTCAATTCACTGTCTGTCGTGATAGGCATATGCAGGATCAGCGAGCTTTCGGTGTAGTGCAACTGCAAACCGTGGTGAGCGGGGGCTTGATCAATAGGTGATGACGCTAATTTGCTATGGCGCACATTCGTGGTTGCCAGCAATTGGCTGCGATCGTCAAACACGCTAATGGCTCTGATAATATCGGAATGACGCCGGTGGATGGTGTTAATCAGCGGTTGAATGGTTTGCTGTTGTTGCTGCGTAATCGCATAAGCGCTAGTGATCACCAGTGGTTCGATGATACTGGTGCCCGTTTCGGCCAATTGTGTCTGGAGTTGGTTGTAGCGATGGATGACGAAAAAGGCACTGAGCAGCAATCCGATCATTAATGTCGGTGCCAAAATCATTATCAACATGCGTGCGCGCAGACTGTATTTGGTCATGGGGTTCCAATGTGGGAGAATTAAGGCAGTTCCCTTCATTTCTCAGTTTGCAGGTGTGCTGGCAGCCGCCCTTCCTGCGCGTTGAAATTCATGGGGTATCATCGTTCAACTCAAAAGATAAATCGACAGCAAATTATGGCGCAATTCTACTCTCCAAACCGGCGCGTGACGACCCGGCAAACGCTCACCGTGACGGTGGATTCCCTTGATGCATTCGGCCAAGGGGTTGCCAGGCATCAGGGGAAAACCATTTTTGTAACGGGAGCCCTGCCAGGAGAACAGGCGGAGATCCAACTGACTGATGAAAAGCGCCAGTTTGCACATGCTAAACTTAAACGCATTCTAACGCGCAGTGCTCAACGTGTTGATCCCGTTTGTCCACATTTCGGAACATGTGGGGGATGCCAACAACAACATGCCAATATTGAACTACAGCAGCACAGCAAGGCGTCTGCGCTAAGGCGTATGATGTCCCATGACTGGGAAGAAGATACCTTACCTGTGACCATGATTGCCGGGCCATCTTATGCCTACCGGCGACGAGCCCGGCTTGCGTTATACTGTCATGCCGAGAAAACAAAGCATGCTGAGAAAACAAACCATGCCGGGAAGCACGGACGTTTCCAGGAAACGCAGCCATCGAAACAGCAACGGTTGGTAATGGGATATCGGCAATCGGGTTCCCATGATTTAGTGGACATTAACGTCTGTCCCATATTGCGCCCGGAACTGGAAAGTTTGCTGTTGCCACTGCGTGATTGTCTGAGTCATTTGCAGGCTGTCAGGCGGTTGGGGCATGTTGAGTTGGTTCTGGCGGACAATGGGCCACTGATTGTGCTGCGTCATCTTGATCCGCTTAGCGCGGCGGATACGCAGACATTGCGTGATTTTGCCCAACAGAGGCATGTCGCCATTTATCTAGCGCCTGATGCTGAATCGCTGGTTTGCCTTAGCGGTGACGTACCAACGTATCAGATAGCAGGGTTAAATCTGGCTTTTAGCCCACGAGATTTTATTCAGGTTAACGACGCGGTTAACCAACAAATGGTGGCGCAAGCGTTGGCCTGGTTGGATGTACGACCTCAAGATAGGATCTTGGATCTGTTTTGCGGTATGGGAAATTTCACGCTTCCTCTGGCGCAGCGGGCCGCTCATGTCGTTGGTGTCGAAGGTGTGATGGCGTTAGTCAATAAAGGCCGTGAAAATGCACAGCGTAACGCACTCGGCAATGTCACATTTTTTCACCAAAATCTTGAGGATGATGTCACTCAGCAACCGTGGGCGGCTCAGGGTTTTGATAAGATACTGCTTGACCCTGCGCGAGCAGGCGCTGCCGGGGTGATGGCGCAGGTCGTTAAATTTTCGCCTCAGCGTGTGGTTTATGTTTCCTGTAACCCCACGACGCTGGCGCGTGACAGCAAAATATTACTCAGTGCCGGTTATCGGCTGGCAAATCTTGCTATGCTGGATATGTTTCCACATACCGGACACCTAGAGTCGATGGCACTATTTTTGCAGGATTCCGACGGGCGGTAACGTAGGGAGAAATTATGGTTGCAGTAAGAAGTGCGCATTTAAATACGGCGGGTGAATTTGTCCCTGACGCCTGGATTGCTTCGCTTGGCATTGCCAGTCAACAGTCATGTGAGCGTTTAGCCGAGACCTGGCGCTACTGTGAGCAACAAACGAAAGGCCATCCTGATGCGGTGCTGCTGTTATGGCGCGGTATCGAAATGGTGGAAATCCTCTCTACGTTGAGTATGGATAATGACAGCATGCGCGCTGCGCTGTTATTTCCCTTGGCCGATGCCAATCTGGTGGATGAAGCTACGCTGAAGGAAGCATTTGGCAGCAATATCGTTGATTTGGTGCATGGCGTGCGCGATATGGATGCCATCCGTCAGTTAAAAGCGACACAGCATGATTCGGTTGCGTCTGAACAGGTAGACAATATTCGCCGTATGCTGCTGGCGATGGTGGAAGATTTCCGCTGCGTAGTCATCAAGCTTGCTGAGCGCATCGCACACCTGCGAGAAGTCAAGGATGCTCCAGAAGAAGAACGTGTTCTGGCCGCGAAAGAGTGTACCAATATCTATGCGCCGTTAGCTAACCGCTTGGGGATTGGTCAGCTTAAATGGGAGCTGGAGGATTTCTGCTTCCGTTATCTACATCCTGATGAATATAAAAAAATCGCCAAACTGTTACATGAGCGGCGTATCGATCGTGAGCAGTACATTGACGATTTTGTTAAAACGTTGCGTGATGCGATGAAAGAGGAAGGGGTGGGGGCGGAGATTTATGGTCGCCCCAAACACATCTATAGCATCTGGCGCAAGATGCAGAAAAAATCCCTGTCGTTTGATGAACTGTTTGATGTCAGAGCCGTGCGCATTGTGGTGGAGCGCCTACAGGATTGCTACGGGGCATTAGGTATTGTTCATACCCATTATCGCCATTTGCCCGATGAGTTTGACGATTATGTCGCCAACCCAAAACCCAACGGCTATCAGTCTATCCATACCGTCGTGCTAGGGCCCGGCGGTAAGACGCTCGAAATTCAGATCCGTACTCGTCAGATGCATGAAGATGCTGAGTTGGGTGTGGCGGCACATTGGAAGTACAAAGAGGGAACGGTCGTCGGTGGGCGTTCAGGTTATGAAGGCCGCATTGCCTGGCTGCGTAAGCTGATTGCGTGGCAAGAGGAAATGGCTGATTCCGATGAAATGCTGGATGAGGTGCGTAGTCAGGTATTTGACGATCGGGTGTATGTATTTACGCCGAAAGGCGACGTTGTAGATTTACCCGCTGGGTCGACGCCGCTTGATTTTGCCTACCATATTCACAGCGATATCGGGCACCGTTGCATTGGTGCAAAGATCGGTGGACGTATCGTACCGTTTACCTATCAACTGCAAATGGGCGATCAGATTGAGATCATCACACAAAAGCAGCCGAATCCAAGCCGTGACTGGCTGAATCCAAATCTGGGATATATCACGACCAGTCGCGGACGTTCAAAGATTCAGAATTGGTTCCGCAAGCAGGATCGTGACAAAAATATCCTGGCGGGTCGGCAGATTCTGGATGATGAACTGGCGCATTTGGGCATTAGTCTGAAAGCGGCGGAAAAGCTGCTGTTACCACGTTATAACGTTAATTCACTGGATGAACTGTTGGCGGGGATCGGCGGTGGGGATGTACGCCTCAATCAGATGGTTAACTTCCTGCAATCTCAGTTGAACCAACCCAGTGCTGAAGAGCAGGACCGCGAAGCATTACGCCAACTGAAGCAAAAATCTCTGCAACCGCCAGTTCGTAGCAACAAAGATAATGGACGTGTTGTCGTTGAAGGCGTTGGTAATCTGATGCACCACATTGCTCGCTGCTGTCAGCCGATACCGGGTGATGAGATTACAGGGTTCATTACGCGCGGGCGAGGCATTTCAATTCACCGTGCTGATTGTGAACAACTGGACGAGTTGCGCGCCAGTTCACCGGAACGGATTGTGGATGCGGTATGGGGTGAAAGCTATTCCAGCGGTTATTCGCTGGTGGTGCGAGTCATCGCCAACGATCGCAGCGGCCTGCTGCGTGATATCACCACGATTCTGGCGAATGAGAAGGTCAATGTATTGGGCGTGGCAAGCCGCAGCGATACCAAACAGCAGTTGGCGACGATTGATATGGATATTGAGATATATAACTTGCAAGTGCTGGGGCGTGTATTAGCTAAGCTTAACCAATTACCTGATGTGATCGACGCACGGCGTCAGCAAGGCGGATAACGCCTGAAACGTCGATGACCCGTAATTCTCCCTCCTTCCTTTGCGAAGGGGGGATCCCTTCCGATAAATACAATGTTTTACAACTGAGAATCCAATGAATTTACCTGCAATTGAGCGCTTGCTCGCCATCATGACTACCCTGCGCGATCCTGAAAATGGCTGTCCGTGGGATAAGAAACAGACTTTTGACACCCTTACGCCCTATACGTTGGAAGAGACTTATGAAGTGCTGGATGCTATCAGCCGCCAGGATTTTGATGATTTGCGTGGTGAGCTGGGGGATTTGCTGTTTCAGGTGGTGTTTTACGCACAAATGGCGCAGGAAAAAGGATTATTCGATTTTTCCGACGTGTGTAACGCCATTAGCGATAAGTTGGAACGCCGTCATCCACATATTTTCGGAAAGCTGACGTTGACGGACAGCGATGCCGTGCTGGCAAACTGGGAGCAGACAAAAGCGCAGGAGCGTGCGGAAAAAGATCGGCATTCTCCCGTGGATGATATTCCTGATGCGCTGCCTGCGTTGATGAAAGCGCAAAAAATTCAGCAGCGTTGCGCTTCTGTTGGTTTCGATTGGGACAGCCTGGGGCCGGTGCTCGATAAAGTTTATGAAGAGATCGATGAAGTCATGCATGAGGCGCGTCAAGCCGTTGTTGATGAAGAAAAACTGGGCGAAGAAATTGGTGATTTATTATTCGCGACGGTGAATCTTTCACGACATCTTGGGCATAAGGCTGAGAGTGCATTACAGGCCGCAAATCGCAAGTTTACGCGTCGTTTTCGTCAGGTAGAACAAATCGTTACGGCATCGGGAAAATCGTTGGAACAGGCAACGCTGGAAGAAATGGAAGCTGCCTGGAATCAGGTGAAAATGCAGGAAAACAGCCATTAGATTCCGTTTCACACGGAATGAAGTATTTATTGATGATAGGTTTTTTATCTTTTTGTTTTTTAATGTAATGGTGACATTGGGTTAGAGGGGTTTTACCTCACCCAATGGGGTGCTGGAATCGCCACTTTGTGTAAAACGAACATTTGTGGCGCTCTTCAGGTTCAGGTATACTACTTTCCCGTCTTGGTACTTCCATCGTCCTTAAACCTAAACTCTCAGGTTCAGCATGACAACTAATTATATTTTTGTGACCGGCGGGGTCGTTTCCTCTCTGGGTAAAGGCATTGCCGCAGCCTCTCTGGCGGCTATTCTTGAAGCCCGTGGCCTCAACGTTACCATCATGAAACTGGACCCGTATATCAACGTGGATCCGGGCACGATGAGCCCGACGCAGCATGGTGAAGTATTTGTCACCGAAGACGGCGCCGAAACCGATCTGGACTTGGGCCACTACGAGCGTTTCATCCGCACCAAAATGTCGCGCCGCAACAACTTCACCACTGGCCGCATCTACTCTGATGTCCTGCGTAAAGAGCGCCGTGGTGACTATTTAGGCGCGACGATTCAGGTTATTCCTCACATTACCAACGCGATTAAAGAACGCATCCTTGAAGGTGGCGAAGGCCATGATGTGGTGCTGGTGGAAATCGGTGGTACTGTCGGTGATATCGAATCATTGCCATTCCTTGAAGCGATTCGGCAGATGGCGGTAGAAGTGGGCCGCGAGCATACCCTGTTTATGCACTTGACGCTGGTGCCGTACCTGGCGGCAGCGGGCGAGGTGAAAACCAAGCCGACTCAGCACTCCGTAAAAGAGTTACTTTCCATCGGTATTCAGCCGGATGTGCTGATTTGTCGTTCTGACCGTACCGTACCTGCTAACGAGCGTGCAAAGATTGCTTTATTCTGTAATGTGCCAGAAAAAGCAGTAATATCCCTTAAAGACATTGATTCCATTTATAAAATCCCGTCGCTATTGAAATCACAGGGGCTGGACGATTATATTTGTAAACGATTCAGCTTGAACTGTCCTGAAGCAAACCTGTCAGAATGGGAACAGGTTGTGTATGAAGAAGCGAACCCGGGTGGTGAAGTCACTATCGGTATGGTCGGTAAATATGTCGCCCTGCCGGATGCCTACAAATCCGTGATTGAAGCACTGAAACACGGCGGTTTGAAGAATCGTTTGACGGTAAACATCAAGCTGATTGATTCGCAGGATGTCGAAACCCGTGGTGTCGACGTACTGAAAGATTTAGACGCTATTCTGATTCCAGGCGGTTTTGGCTATCGTGGCGTCGAAGGGAAAATCATGGCGGCGAATTACGCCCGTGAGAACCAAATCCCTTATCTGGGCATTTGCCTGGGGATGCAGGTCGCATTAATGGAATTTGCCCGTAACGTTGTGGGGATGGATGGGGCAAACTCTACGGAGTTTGTGCCAGACTGTAAGTACCCGGTGGTTGCGTTGATCACGGAATGGCGTGACGAGAACGGCAATGTTGAAGTTCGTGATGAAGCCAGCGATCTGGGTGGCACCATGCGCGTTGGCGGGCAGCAATGCCACTTAACGGAAGGCAGTCTGGTACGCCAGCTTTACGGTGAGCCGACCATCATTGAACGCCATCGTCACCGTTATGAAGTGAACAATATGCTGTTGAAACAGATTGAAGCGGCGGGATTACGGATTGCTGGCCTTTCCGCCGATCGCAAACTGGTGGAGATCGTTGAATTACCCGATCATCCATGGTTCGTGGCTTGTCAGTTCCATCCGGAATTTACATCAACGCCGCGAGATGGGCACCCCCTGTTTGCCGGCTTTGTAAAAGCCGCTGGCGCTTACCAAAAGCGTCAGATGAAGTAAAGGTTTTGCCAGCAACGCGCAATCAGAAGATTGCGCGTTGTTCGTCTAGGGTTTTAGTTATACCTAAAGTTTAACTTGTACTGAGGAAAATCTAATGTCCAAAATTGTTAAAGTCATCGGCCGTGAAATCATCGACTCACGCGGAAACCCAACTGTTGAAGCGGAAGTTCATCTGGAAGGTGGTTTTGTTGGTCTGGCGGCTGCGCCATCAGGTGCTTCTACCGGATCTCGTGAAGCGCTGGAACTGCGTGACGGTGACAAATCCCGTTTTCTGGGCAAAGGTGTAACCAAAGCGGTTGATGCGGTTAACGGTCCTATTGCTCAGGCTGTTCTGGGTAAAGACGCGAAAGACCAAGCGAATATCGACAAGATCATGATTGAGCTGGATGGTACCGAAAACAAGTCTAAATTCGGTGCGAACGCCATTCTGGCCGTTTCTCTGGCTGCGGCTAAAGCTGCTGCTGCGTCTAAAGGCCTGCCTCTGTACGCTCACATCGCTGAACTGAACGGCACCCCAGGCAAATATTCTATGCCTTTGCCAATGATGAATATCATCAACGGTGGTGAACACGCAGATAACAACGTTGATATCCAAGAGTTTATGATTCAGCCTGTTGGCGCAAAAACGCTGAAAGAAGCCGTTCGTATGGGCTCTGAAGTGTTCCACAATTTGGCTAAAGTACTGAAAGCCAAAGGCATGAATACGGCTGTGGGTGATGAAGGTGGCTACGCGCCGAACCTGGAATCTAACGCTGCTGCGCTGGCTGCAATCAAAGAAGCCGTAGAAAAAGCGGGTTACGTTCTGGGTAAAGACGTGACGTTGGCGATGGACTGTGCTGCTTCTGAGTTCTACAACCAAGAAACCGGCGACTACGAACTGAAAGGCGAAGGTAAAACCTTTACCTCTCAAGAGTTCACTCACTATCTGGAAGAACTGACTAAACAGTATCCGATCGTGTCTATCGAAGATGGTCTGAACGAATCTGACTGGGACGGTTTTGCTTACCAGACTAAAGTTCTGGGCGACAAAATCCAACTGGTTGGTGACGATCTGTTCGTAACCAACACCAAGATCCTGAAAGAAGGTATTGAAAAAGGGATCGCTAACTCTATCCTGATCAAATTCAACCAGATCGGTTCTCTGACCGAAACGCTGGCCGCGATCAAGATGGCGAAAGATGCTGGCTATACCGCGATCATCTCTCACCGTTCAGGTGAAACGGAAGATGCTACGATCGCCGATCTGGCGGTAGGTACTGCGGCTGGCCAGATCAAAACCGGTTCTATGAGCCGTTCCGATCGTGTTGCTAAATACAACCAGTTGATCCGTATTGAAGAAGCGCTGGGTAATTCTGCGCCATTCAATGGTCTGAAAGAAGTTAAAGGTCAATAATCATTGCTATTGGTGGTGGCTGGCTGATAGCTAACCGAACCAACTGCATAACGTGATGACCTATTGAATCCAGAAGTGTTTATGCGCTTCTGGATTTTTTTATGCTCATTGTCCAGTCACCCTAATGTGTTTCTTTGATTTCTCCTCACTTATCCTGTGATCGACATAAACGAACCATGGGTTTTCCTAAGTTAAAATGGCTTTTTATAAAATATTTGAAGCCGATCGGGTCATTCTTCTTTGTGGTGCCAGTCGACGGTATCCAGTGGCAAGAGCGCAAAGGTTTTCAGCCGTGCTGAACGTTACTTTAATGCTACGGCGGCAGTATATCCGTCATTTTTCAACGTGCAGTCATGCTGGCTTTCTTCATTCTCCCTGGTTATGGCATTGACAGGTTATGAGCGATAGATTTTTGCTGTCTGGCCGCGTGTCGAAATGAATGAGGTATAGGCATTTCTGTTTGCCATGACACCTTCATAACTAAAAATGACCGAGGAAGGATGGGAATGAAAACACGTAAGATCGGGTTGGCTAACTATTTAGCCTATGGCTCGGGTGACTTTCTTGGGGCGGGCACGACTGCGCTGACAGCGGCCTGGTTACTCTATTTTTACACCACGTTTTGTGGTTTAACACCGATTGAGGCAACCTTTATTTTTGCGATGGCTCGCGTGCTCGATGCTATCGTCAGCCCGCTGATGGGGTTCCTGACTGATAACTTCGGTTCTACCTGGTTGGGTAAACGCTTTGGTCGCCGTAAGTTCTTTATTCTGCTCGGTATTCCCTGTGTGTTCAGCTACAGCTTCATGTGGGTGGGGGACATGGGCTATTGGTATTATCTGCTGACCTATCTGCTGTTTGATGTGGTGTACACCATGGTCCTGGTTCCCTATGAAACGCTGGTGCCGGAAATGACCGATGATTTCAAACAGAAAACCAAGTTCTCCGGCGCACGTATCGCGCTGGCGCAGCTGTCTGCGATTTTGGCTGCGTTTCTACCGGGTATTCTGCTGGGCTACTTTGGCAAAGACAATGCGGTGTCTTTCTTCTATTCGAGCCTGGTGTTTTCCATTATTTGTGCGCTGGTGCTGACGCTGGTCTATTTCTTTACCTGGGAGCGGCCCCGCGATCAGATGTCGGAAGCCTCACTGCGGGCGGAAAAAGAACGCCAGTCTTTGTCGCTGATTGATAGCCTGAAACGCCTGAATGTCGAGCTGCTCTCAACGCTGCGCATCCGTATTTTCCGTCAGCATCTAGGCATGTATCTGGGTGGTTATATCGCACAGGATGTGTTCAACGCGGTGTTCACTTACTACGTGGTCTTTGTGCTGATGCAGAGCCCGACGATGGCGTCTAATCTGATGGGAACGATGGCCATTCTGCAATTTATCGCGGTAATTGGCATGATCCCACTGTGCATTCGCTTTGGGCCAGCGCCGTCTTATCGTTTAGTTGTGTGCCTGTTTGGTCTGAGTGCGCTCTCCTACGCCATTCTGTGGTACAGCGGCCTGCATGATACCTTCTCCCTACTGTTGTTGATCTCTGCATTGGCAGGATTGGGTCGCGGTGGGATCAACTATGTCCCTTGGAATACCTACACTTATATCGCAGATGTGGATGAAGTCATCACCGCACAGCGCCGTGAAGGGATCTTCGCCGGGATCATGACGCTGACTCGTAAAGCCTCTCAGGCTGGCGCAGTGATGCTGGTGGGCGTGGTGTTACAGTTATCCGGCTTCGTGTCTGGGCAAAGCGTACAGGCACCGGGCGTTAGCCACACCATTCTGATGATTTTGAGTTTCGGCACCGTAGGCGTGCTGGCGCTTGGCTTCCTCGTTTCTCTGCGCTTTAAACTGAATTTGCAAACGCACAGTGTGCTGCGGGAAGAGACGTTGAAAATGCGTGAAGCGGGCCGCCCTGTGCCGGAGAATATTACACCGCAGGCTCGTGCAACGGTCGAAACGCTGGCTGGCATGCCGTATGAATCGCTGTGGGGCAACAACAATATCGGCTACCTGAACCGCCATAAAGGCGACAAGCCGATAACGCATGCCACGCAATCGTAACTGTATTGAACTGTTAACTGATAACTCAATTGGATGAATGACTATGACCGTATTCAGTGTAAAACATAGCCCGCTTTTACGTCAGCCGGAACGCTTCATCTCCCGTGAGGATCTGAAGGCACTGATTTGCCGTATCACCGACAATCTGGTGAATATTGAAGATAAAACCGGTGAGTTCTTGTTACGGCTGGACGATGGTCGGGTGATTGATACCAAAGGCTGGGCGGGGTGGGAGTGGACGCACGGTATTGGGCTGTATGGGATCTATCAGTATTATCAGCAGACGGGTGATGAGCAGATGCGCGCCATCATTGACGACTGGTTTACTGAACGTTTGGCGGAAGGCACGCCGACGAAAAACGTCAACACCGTGTGTCCGTTCCTGACGTTGGCGTATCGCTATGAGGAAACGGGTGATGCCCGCTGGCTTCCGTATCTGGAGCGCTGGGCAGAGTGGGTGATGTACGAAATGCCGCGCACGGACAAGCAGGGTTTGCAGCACATTGTTTATAACAATGAAAATCACCAGCAGTTGTGGGACGACACGCTGATGATGAGCGTGCTGCCGCTGGCGAAAATCGGCAAGCTGTTAAACCGGCCGGAGTTTGTCGAAGAAGCGACGTATCAGTTCTTGCTGCATGTGCAATACCTGATGGATCGTGAAAGCGGCCTGTGGTTCCACGGCTGGACGTTCGAAGGGCAGCACAACTACGCTAAGGCTCGCTGGGCGCGTGGTAATAGCTGGCTGACGATCGTGATTCCTGAATTTATCGAGTTGCTGGATCTGCCTGAGCACAACGCGACGCGTCGCTTCCTGTTGCAGGTGCTGGAAAGCCAGATTGAAGCATTGGCGAAATATCAGGATGACAGCGGCCTGTGGCACACGCTGATTGACGATCCGAATTCGTACCTTGAAAGCTCGGCAACCGCCGGTTTTGCCTACGGGATTTTGAAAGCGGTACGCAAGCGCTACATCGATCCGAGCTATGCTGAAGTCGCGGAGAAAGCGATTCGTGGTGTGATTAATCACGTTAATGAGGACGGTGAACTGACGCAGGTGTCATTCGGTACCGCGATGGGCAACGATCTGGATTTCTATCGTAATATCGCGCTGACCTCGATGCCGTACGGACAGGCAATGGCGATTCTGTGTCTGGCGGAATATCTGCGGGTTTATTTGTAACAACGTATATACCCGTCATACTTCAAGTTGCTTGTGCGTTGGCTGCACTCACTCACCCGAATCACTTACTCAAGTAAGCTCATCGGGATTCCTTCACTTTCCGCCTTCATGCAACTCGAATTATTTTGGGTATAGCTTCCTGCGTAGAGTGGCCCCCTTTGCCGAAGGGGGCTGTTATCCGCATTTTACTTTAATCCTGAAAGGCTGTAATTCACTGGGAGCCAGCGGTAGCCGCTTGGTTTACCGTTAGCGTCATACACTGCTTTGACCTGGCCTAAACCGGGGAAGGAAATGTGTGCCGCACCAATCCATTCATTATTGCGTGCCGCCTCTGCCAGAATCTGCAAACGCGCTTCTGCGGCTTCATCCATATTGCGATCGAAATCGATCGTGGTCATGGGGCGAGGAAATTGTACGGCTTCAGCATGGATCGTATCGCCCCACAGCGTCAGTTTCTGGCCTTCACTTTCAACCTGATACAGGCTGTGCCCCGGCGTGTGCCCCGGTGCTGGCACGGTGGTAATACCTGGGAAAAGCTGCTGCTTGCCGGAGAAGGTTTTCAGTCGTTTGGCGGCAATGACGGGGTGAAGTGAATCTTCAGATTGTCCAAACGTGTGTTTCTCGCTATCCCGTACATGTGCGCTGTTGGCTGGGTTAAGCCAAAAATCCACATCCTTCTGGTTAACATAAACGGTGGCATTCGGGAAAACCAGTTTACCGTCACGAGACACCCCGCCGGAATGGTCGGCATGAATATGGGTCAGTAGAATGGTGTCGATCTTCTCGGGTGGATAGCCTGCGGCCCGCAGGTTGTCGGGTAATTTTCCTCCCTGTTTACCGAATAGCGGCCCGGCCCCCGTGTCGACCAGTATCAGCTGCTTACCCGTATTGATCAGATACGCATTAATGGAGGTTTCCATCTGTGGCTGGAGATTTTTTTGTGCCAGCAGATGTGCCATTTCCTCATGAGAAATATGGGTGAGCAGTTTATCCAGTGGAATAGTGACCGTACCGTCAGACAGGGCGGTAATTTCAAACTGGCCTAGCATCATCCGGTAATAACCTGGTGCCTGAGTTTTCAGTTGAGGCATGGCTTCTGCATTGGCTATAACGGGCATTCCCGCGAGTAAGAGGGTAGACAATAGCGTCTGTTTCAGAATATTTATTTTCATCATGTATTCCTGGAAGGTGATCCGGTTTGTCAGGGACTGGAAGGATTATTCGTCTGACAGTACTATTGTTCAAATTGATTAATTTGATACTTACTATCATGGAAAATGATTTCCGCGGTGTGGATTTAAATCTGCTAGTGACATTTCTGGTGTTGTATCGTGAGCAAAGTGTCTCCGTAGCGGCAGATAAGCTGCATTTGGGGCAGCCTGCCGTGAGCGGTGCGCTGGCGCGTCTGCGCACGCTGTTTGACGATCCGCTGTTTATTCGCACTGGGCAGGTAATGCGTCCGACGGCGCGTGCGGATTATCTGGCGACCCGGCTGTCACCCGTTTTTGAACACTTACAGTCGATTTTGGGTGAGCCTGAGAAGTTTGATCCGCAGACGGATTCACGTGTGATTACGTTAGGCATGACCGATTGGGTGGAAATCTGGCTGATGCCGCTACTGCTGAAACGGCTCAAAACCAACGCCCCGCATTTACGAATCAACCTTGTGGCGACCGACCCGTTTTTAGATGTGGAGCGTCTGGAAAATGACAGTGTCGATCTGGTGGTATCCGTCGCCAGTTCACAAGCTGGCTGGTTGAAGCAACAAGCCCTGATGTCATCAGGATTCAGGGCGCTGTGGCATCCGCAGCAACTCGCTTTGCCGCAGCCTCTTTCGTTGGACCTATACTGCCAGCAGCGTCATTTACTGGTGACGTATCGTGAACGTGCACATGGCATCGTAGATGACACGTTGGAAAAACAGGGAATGACGAGGACGATTCATTACACCACGCCGCATTTCTCCGCGCTGCCGGGGATATTGCAGCATACCCCTGCTGTCGCTACCGTGCCTGAAAAACTAGCGATGCTATGGTGTCAGTATTATGGCCTGATCGACAGCCCGGTACCGCTCGCGTTACCGACGTATACGCTCTCGGCGCTTTGGCATGCCCGGCAGGACAGTAATCCGGCAATAAAATGGGTATATGAGCAAATTTCTGAGGTGATTGCAGAGCAGGAGGTTGGCTAGCCTCCTGCTTGAGCGATGGTAAGAGAATTAGTGTGACAACCCAGCCATGCTGTAATTCGCCGGGAGCCAGCGATAGCCGTTGGTGGTGCCGTTGCGTTCCAGACGCGTCCCTACGTGACCAATTCCGGGGAAGGGCAGGTGAGCGCCTGCAACCCAGTAATTCTGACTGGCGGCATCGGCTAGCACGCTATTACGTGACAGTGTTGCCTGATCCATATTTGAGTCAAAACTGATGGTGGTGGCCGGTAAGCTCATTTGCACCGCTTCTGCATGAATGATATCTCCCCATACCAGCAATTTTTTACCTTCGCTCTCCACCATAAAAGAGGTGTGTCCCGGTGTATGACCAGGGCTGGGAATCGCGGTAATGCCGGGTAAAAGGGCGAGTTGCTGGGCTGGGAAGGTTTTCAGCTTGTTGGCATTGCGAACGATGTCAAAGGTACTCTGTACCCGCTGAAATGCGGATTTGCTGCTTTCTGGCGCACTTTTCCGGTTCTCCTGACTAAGCCAGAAGTCGGTTTCAGGCTGGCTGACATAAACCGTCGCATTTGGATAGGTGAGTTCATTATCCTGAACCAACCCGCCAAAGTGGTCGCCATGTAGATGAGTCATCAACACGGTATCAACTTGATCGGGATGGTAGCCTGCTGCGATCAGATTCTGACGTACTTTTCCCACGTTGGGGTTACGCTGTTTGCCATTTCCCGTATCCACCAGCACCAGATGTTTTCCGGTATTGATCAGATAGGCGTTAATCGAGGTTTCTACCTGTGGTGTGAGTGATTTCTCTGCCAGTAGTTCGGTAATTTTCTCCGGTGGGGTTCGTTGCAAGAGCTTATCCATCGGCATGGTATTGGTGCCGTCAGAGAGCGCTGTAATTTCAAATTGGCCCAACATCATACGGTAATAGCCCGGCTGGGTTTTTACCTGTGCAACTTCCTGCGTTTGTGCAATGGCAGGGAAGAATGCACATGATAGGAACAAGAACGCGAGTGGTTTCAAGAGTTTCATTGGTTTTTATCCTTGTTAAAGATGAAACGTTGATGAGGCAGGCGAGATCTGAATAGCAGATTGATTATTATCGTACAAGCGGAATTACTCAACTTCCCCAGTTTGGCGTGCTGAGCGACGATCTGCGATAATACCTTTTTAAGCCAGTGAGACAGTGAATAACATGCAGTACCCGATTAATGAAGTATTCCAGACGTTGCAGGGCGAAGGTTATTTTACCGGTGTGCCGGCGGTATTTGTGCGCCTGCAAGGGTGCCCGGTAGGCTGTAGCTGGTGCGATACCAAACACACCTGGGACAAACTGGCAGAGCGGGAAATCTCATTGGATCAGGTGCTGGTAAAAACGGAAGAAAACGACGCCTGGGGCGCGGCGAGTGCGGACGATATTTTGGCGCTGATGACGCAACAGGGTTACACGGCGCGTCACATTGTCATCACCGGCGGAGAACCCTGTATCCATGATTTGGCACCGCTGACGCTACAGTTGGAAAAGCAGGGCTTCAGTTGCCAGATTGAAACCAGCGGCACTCACGATGTGCGTTGCTCGCCCAAAACCTGGGTGACGGTATCGCCGAAAGTGAATATGCGCGGTGGCATGAAGGTGCTCGATCAGGCGTTGCAACGAGCGGATGAAATCAAACACCCGGTGGCGCGCGAACGTGACATTGAAGCGCTGGATGCGCTATTGGCGCGGCTTGATGATGATAAGCCGCGCATTGTGGCGCTACAGCCAATAAGTCAGAAAGAAGATGCGACTAAGCTGTGCATTGAGACCTGCATCGCCCGTAACTGGCGGCTTTCCATGCAGACGCATAAGTATCTGAATATTGCCTGACTATTTGTGATTTTTTGTGTAGTTGTCATGGGCCGCTGAAATGACTGCTTTAGCGGCGTTGACATCTTCAAATCCTTTTAATTCAACCACTTTTCTTCCCGCAGGTAATTGTTTATAGACCCGGAAGAAAGCCTGTAACCTCTCCTTCTCAATAGGTGGCAAATCGGCGATAGTGTTGATGTTGTCATAGGTCGGATCGATCTTACTGGTTGGAACTGCGACAATCTTGTCGTCGACTTCGCCAGCATCGATCATTTTCAGGATACCAATCGGACGCAATTTGATTAACGAACCGGGGATCAACGGAGCGCGGGTGTAAAAAATGACGTCGAGAGGATCGTTATCGCCACCTAATGACTGGGTGAGCGAGCCATAGTTTGCCGGGTACGCTACTGGCATAGATTGAAAACGATCGGCAATAATAAACCCGGTATCAGCATCGGTTTCATACTTAACCATACTGCCAGCAGGGATTTCCGTTACGGCATAAATCTCATCAGGGGTGTTTTTGGGCTGCGGAAAATCCAGAATATTTATCGGTGCAGCCGTTGCATAAAGTGAACAAAACGAGAGTGCGACAATGAGCTTTCTGACTGAAAAGAACATAAAAATCCCCTATTTATGATGAATGCCTCATGAATAGAGAATGACGGAAATATGTGACAAAAAGATGTAACGAGGCAATTTATTCGCCTTTGTACACGCACCCTGCGGTACAGGTTTCTTTTACCATCACGGCGCTTAACTGCGGTAGAGCGGGTTTCAGTTCTTGCCAAATCCAGTGAGCCAGCACTTCGCTGGTCGGGTTTTCTAAACCGGGGATATCATTGAGATAGTGATGATCGAGCCTTTCCCAAGTGGGTTTGAACGCGGCTTTCAGTTCAGCGAAATCTATAACCCAACCGGTATGTGGATCGACTTCACCCGTGATTTCCAATCGGACCATAAAGGAATGTCCGTGTAGACGCCCACATTTATGCCCGGCAGGGACGTGTGGGAGTCGATGAGCGGCTTCAAATTGAAAATCTTTAAATAGTGTAGTGACCATAGTACGGCTCTCGGTTTCGTTCTGAAAAAACAGACCAGAACATAGTATGCAAAAAACCGCTGCATACTACCTCAAACTACCGTTTGAAGCACTGATTCTTCCCAATCAGGCTTGTTTCATATTGTGTCATCATGATTGTGGGGCTGGTTAGCCCCATATCTATTGAAAATAGAACAGTGTGTGGGAGCGCTTAGAATCCCTCTAGCAGCTTTAATTGATTTAGCGTTAATGGGCGATAAAAAATATATCCTTGGACACCGATATGGCTATATTTATTAAGTTGATTTAGATCGATGGCTGTTTCAACACCTTCACAGATTATATTGGTTCCTAAAGGAATTAACTTATTGAGTAAAGTCTTTAATCTTTTCGCTTTAGTGAGGTCTTCACCGATGCCATCCACGAGTGAACGATCTATTTTTATTGTATCAAAATCAAACAAATTGAGACTGTCGATCTCCAGACTTCCTGCGCCAAAATCATCCAGTGAGATCATGAACCCATATGCCTTTGCCTTACTTAAGAAGTGTAAGCCATCAATTAATTGTTGTCTGGTTATTTTTTCGCTGATTTCTATCTCTATATTTTGTGGGCGAACATTGTACGCTAAACACATTTTGTACAGCGTATCTAAATAGGCTGTATCATTAAAGAGCAGATGAGAAAGATTAAATGATATTGTTATGCTGCTTTTTATTTTTATAATCTTACAAATAACACTAAATATGAAATCGGTTACTTCATTAATGGCATTGCATTTTTCAATTTTTTCTATTGTTTGTTTCGTGTGGACTAATACACCGCTTGTGTTATAAAACCTGGCGAGCGCTTCGTAGCGAAATATTTTATTTTGTGGCAAATAAATGATCGGTTGAAATTCTGCTGTCAGTCTAAGAATTTTCCCATCGATGTTCAATGTTATTGTGTTCATTTTATTGACTCATCACCCTCTCCATTTTCGTAAAAACGGGAGTTATGTGCTATAGCTTTTTGAATTCTACACATTAATTTAGAATGTTGGGAAATTGTTTTAAATGATCGATAATTCTATTTTGATAGTTTTTGGCTATCATTTAAAACGTAATGATCGTTTAAATCTATGTTGTTTTTGGTGTTTTATCTCTGATAAATTATTTGGAATGGAGTTAAATGCTTTTTCGTTTTTATTGAATGGCTTATTTGTTGGTTTTTTCATTGAATTTAAACTATTTTGTATACATGGGGAACCATTGTAACCTCATGGTATCCTTGTTAGAGTAATAAGCGATTTTGCGAAGATCAGTTCGTCGATGATTCATGTAGTAGTCATTCTCATTCTTAATGATGTGTAATCAAAGATTCATACGTTTTTAATTACTTTAGCAGGTCTAATCTAATCGATGCAGATGTGTTTTGTGACAAGGGTTAAAAGATGAACGTAGACACACGTCGTTTTAACAGTAACTCAGCATTCATACTGGATAGTGTTTTTCCAGATACGCGTTGGTTTTTCTACAGTAATTAATCATTCGAATGAATATTCGATGTTTTTAAATAAGAAAGACCTCTTTGATTTTTTAGATGATCGAACTAATAGGTATATCTTATATGGAACATCTCACTCCCCCATCCGTTAATGTTATTCGTGCATTATTGCAACACTCATATGTGATGTCTGTCTACGCGAAAGATATGCCCTATACGCTGAAAGCAGATGTGACGGAGTTAAGTCTGGACAAAAGCCATATGGTATTGGAGGTAGAATACGCAGGCGAGAATATTGAGCGATATCTGACTGATGGTAGTTTAAACTTTGATCTGGAAGCATTAAAAGGAACAGAGGCGATTGAGCGTGAAACTTATAGCCTTTGTAATATTCCCGTTCGGTTGGCTAAAACAGACAACATGTTATATCGACTTGAGTGTCAATTGCCAAAGTCTGTCTTTGTGACGGAAAACCGGGGAGCGGTTCGCATTCCCTTTATTCTTGGCATGCAGGCACGCGTCCGTATTGAGGTCTATATGCACGTACTTAACGTGCCAGGCAAACTGCGGAATTTGTCAACGGGCGGCTGTATGGTCGAAATTGATCTCGTTGAAAGTATTGCCATTGAAGTCGGGCATGATATCCCGGGTATTACGATTGAGTTTCCTAACGGAGAGAGTTTTTTTGCCGAGGGGAAAATTCGCCATATACGCCCCTTTGGAAATAACGGCTATGCCGCGGTTGGTATTCAATTCACTAATCTGTCTTCGCTTCAGGATGAGGCGCTGCTGCACTATACGAATGAGGCAGAAAGAGAAGCGGCACACCGGACTGGCGTTACCGGCAGTATGGTATACCCGTCCCCTCTATTTGTTCCTGGTATCAGGGAGAAGACCATGTTGCAGCGAGAAAGTCAGGATAGAGAGAAACGTACTCGCCAAACGCCAATGGAACAAGGGGTCATGGAAGTGGCCCATCGGTTGCAGATTGGGCTCATGTACATGAAAACTCGCAATCAACTGCTCATCGAAATCTTTTATGATTGCGTTGATACCTTACTTTATCTGGTCAAAAAAGATCGCAAAGCATTTCTGTATGCTCTGTCGTCCCTGCGTGACGAAGCTGATTGGGTCAGGCATGCCGTTCAGGTTGCGGGAAAACTGGCCGATTTGCTGCTGATTGCCGATCCACATGATCCTCAGGTTCGTGAAGCTGTGTTGGGAGCCATCTTGCACACCATGGGCAAACCATTGCTGGTCAACGCCAATCTTCCTTCACTAAAAGTAAATATGAATCCGGCGCAGAAAGCGATTCTCCGTGGTCATGTGGCGGAGCTTTGTGCGAAATTACGCGAATTGGGCTGGACGCCAACGCCGACTTGCTACGATGTGATTAAAAATGCTAACGAGCGTCTGGATGGTACTGGCTATCCGGCCGGTAAATCCGGTGATCAACTTTCGGCGTTAATTCGCGTGGTTTCGGTGATCAAAGCGATTAATAGGCTCAGGTATGCGCGTAATGGCGTCTCTCCTCGCACACCGTTGGCGGCCTATCGAAAAATCTACGAGGCTAATGCGGCCTACGATAGGGGCATTTTGGTCAAATATGTTCAGATTTATGGTTTTTACCCGATCGGTAGTTTGGCGAAATATTCGGGAGGCTTTTTGGGATGGATTGTGGATATCAATAATAAAGGTCGGCCTACCGTTGTACACCTTGTTAAAGATCTTCGCTTTCCCGATACGAATATCAGCAGCATTGTGTCCAAAGGCGATCTGGCTCAGGTTGGTACGCTGGAAGGCATTGTGAACCCGCTAGATTTTGGCATAAGGGTGCTTAAAATTTAGCGGATGTGATGTATTTATCAGGCGCTTCTCGTTTCTGAATGACGTAATCGTAGCGCCTCATTTCATCTGACGAGGGGCCAAATCTCTCTTGATGCCGTATGTCATAAAGCATAACACTTTAAGCAATAAGGATTATCAGAAAAACCATTTAGTCATTTTGGTTATTTAATATTTCCATCATTTCTTTAATTGTTAAGATGCAGATCGTTACCCTTATCCTCTATTCATCTTTTTATTGCTTATTTTTGTATTAGCTTCGTTGGCTAATAGTACAGGCACAAGGAAACAGATATCACAATGACTACTCCGGTTTCCCCCACTTCATTGCTTCCGCTGAGTGTGGAGCAATTAACGCGTTTACAGGCGGCAACCGGTGATTTCTCATCGACGCAGCTGGCCTGGCTATCTGGCTATTTCTGGGGGCTGGTTCAGCAGCCTGGGAATGTTCAGCCGGGTGCGGTGACCGCCGCGGCAACGACTGTATCTGCGGTAACCGTGCCGGTACAAACGATCACGTTGATCTCCGCTTCACAGACCGGCAATGCGCGTCGGGTGGCTGAACAACTGCGTGACGATCTGCTGGCAGCCAAATTGTCCGTTAATTTGGTCAATGCAGGTGATTACAAATTCAAGCAAATCGGGCAGGAAAAACTGCTGTTGATCGTGACATCGACGCAGGGTGAAGGGGAACCGCCGGAAGAGGCCGTTGCGCTGCATAAATTCCTACTGTCCAAAAAAGCCCCGGAACTGAAAGATACCGCGTTTGCCGTGTTTGGTTTGGGCGATACCTCTTATGAATTCTTCAGTAAGGCGGGTAAAGATTTTGATAACCGTCTGGCTGAACTCGGCGCTGAACGTCTGCTGGAGCGTGTTGATGCCGATGTGGATTATCAGGCGCTGGCTGAGCAATGGCGACGCCAGCTGGTTGATATTTTGCAGGCGCGTGTTCCTGTTCAGGGAACGGCGGTCGCACAGCTAGCCTCTCAGGGTGTACTGGATGAAATTACCAGCAGCCCATACAGCAAAGTGTCCCCGCTGCATGCTACGTTTGCGCTGAACCAGAAAGTCACCGGGCGTAATTCCGAAAAGGATGTTCGCCATATCGAGATCGATTTGGGCGATTCCGGTTTACGTTATCAGCCGGGCGATGCGTTGGGCGTGTGGTTTGATAATGACCCTGCGCTGGTGCAAGAACTGCTGGAACTGCTGTGGTTGAAAGGCGATGAGTCCGTCAGCGTTGATGGCAAAACGTTGCTGTTGTCGCAGGCGTTGAAGAGTCACTTCGAACTGACGCAGAACACCGCGCCAATCGTCGAGAAATATGCCGCCCTGTCGCGTAATGAAACGCTGCTGTCGCTGCTGGCCGATAAGCCTGCGCTGCAACAGTTTGCACAGCGTACACCGTTGGTGGATATGGTTCGACAGGCTCCGGCGGAGCTGACGGCGGAACAACTGCTGGGTCTGCTGCGTCCGCTGACGCCGCGTCTGTATTCGATTGCTTCTTCACAGGCGGAAGTCGAAAGCGAAGTGCACATCACCGTTGGCGTGGTGCGCTACGACTACGAAGGTCGTGCGCGTGCGGGTGGCGCATCCAGCTATCTGGCCGATAGGCTGAGCGAAGACGATGAAATCCGCGTCTTCATCGAACATAACGATAACTTCCGTCTGCCCGCCAATGCCGACACGCCGGTCATCATGATTGGGCCGGGCACCGGTATTGCGCCGTTCCGCGCGTTTATGCAACAACGCGATGCCGAAGGGGCAGAAGGGAAAAACTGGCTATTTTTTGGTAACCCACACTTTACGGAAGACTTCCTGTATCAGGTTGAATGGCAACGCTACGTTAAAGATGGATTGTTGACCCATATCGATCTGGCTTGGTCACGCGATCAGGCACACAAAATATATGTGCAGGACAAACTGCGGGAAAAAGGCGCGGAGGTCTGGCGCTGGATTCAGGATGGCGCGCACCTGTACGTGTGTGGTGATGCCAACCGTATGGCGAAAGACGTCGAGCAGGCGCTGCTGGATGTGATTGGTGAGCATGGCGGCATGGACAGTGAACAAGCCGATGAGTTTTTAAGCGATCTGCGCCTTGAGCGCCGTTATCAGCGAGATGTGTACTAATGAGCGAAAAATACGTTTTCAGTGAAAAACACCCCGGTCCCTTGGTGGTTGAAGGGAAACTCGTTGATGCTGAGCGGATGAAGCTGGCAAGTAACTTTCTACGCGGCACGATTGCGGAAGATCTGAACGATGGCCTGACTGGCGGCTTCAACGGCGATAACTTTTTGCTGATCCGCTTCCACGGCATGTATCAGCAGGATGACCGCGATATTCGTGCCGAGCGTGCCGAGCAGAAACTGGAGCCTCGCCATGCAATGATGCTGCGTTGCCGTCTACCCGGTGGGGTGATGACGCCGGAACAGTGGCTGGGGATCGACCAGTTTGCCAGCGAAAGCACCTTGTACGGTAGTATTCGTATTACCAACCGCCAGACCTTTCAGTTTCATGGCATTCTCAAGCCAAACGTGAAACCGGTGCACCAACTGTTGAATCGTCTTGGGCTGGATGGCTTGGCGACGGCAAATGACGTGAACCGTAACGTGCTGTGTACCTCCAATCCCGTGGAGTCGGAACTGCACCAGCAGGCGTATGAGTGGGCGAAAAAGCTCTCTGAGCATCTGCTGCCGCGCACGCGTGCCTATGCCGAGATCTGGATGGATCAGGAAAAAGTGGCAACGACAGATGAGGAGCCGATTCTGGGTTCAACCTATCTGCCGCGTAAGTTCAAAACTACGGTGGTGATCCCGCCGCAAAATGATGTGGATCTGCACGCTAACGATCTTAATTTCATTGCGATTGCTGACAATGGGCGTCTGGTGGGCTTCAACGTGCTGGTGGGCGGCGGTTTATCTATCGCTCACGGTGATAAGGCGACCTATCCACGTACTGCCAGTGAGCTGGGCTACATTTCCGTTGAGCACACGCTGGCGATTGCCGAAGCGGTGGTGACGACACAGCGCGACTGGGGCAACCGCACCAACCGTAAAAACGCGAAAACCAAATACACGCTGGAGCGCGTGGGTGTAGACAACTTCAAGCAGGAAGTGGAAGCGCGTGCAGGTGTGAAATTTGAAGCGGTACGCCCTTATGAATTCACCGGGCGTGGCGATCGTATCGGTTGGGTGAAAGGCATCGACAATAAATGGCACCTGACGCTGTTTATCGAAAACGGTCGTATTCTGGATTATCCGGGACGTCCGCTGAAAACGGGTCTGGCGGAAATCGCGAAAATCCATAAAGGGGATTTCCGTCTAACCGCGAATCAGAATCTGATCGTCGCGGGCGTTCCTGCACGTAGCAAAGCGAAGATTGATGCGTTGGCACGTGAGCACGGCCTGATTGATGACAGCGTGAGCGAGCAGCGCAAGAATTCGATGGCCTGCGTGTCGTTCCCGACCTGTCCGCTGGCGATGGCGGAAGCGGAACGCTTCCTGCCGGAGTTTGTCACAAAAGTGGAAGACATCATGCAGCAACACGGCGTGGGCGATGAACATATTGTTCTGCGCGTCACGGGCTGTCCGAACGGCTGTGGCCGCGCGATGCTGGCGGAAATCGGTCTGGTGGGCAAGGCCGTTGGGCGTTATAACCTGCACCTCGGCGGGAATCGCGAGGGAACACGCATTCCTCGTATGTATCGCGAAAACATTAATGAAACGGAGATCCTGGCTGACATCGATCGGCTTATCGGGCTGTGGGCGCAGGATCGTCAGCCGAATGAAGGTTTTGGTGATTTCGTCATTCGTACCAATATCATTAAACCGGTGCTGGATCCTGCCCGCGATTTTTATGACTGATAGGAGAGCCTGATGACAGCATTTAACCTTGAGGCGCTCAACGCGTTACCAAAAGCAGAGCAGGTGGCGGCACTGGCTGACGTAAATAGCCAACTTGAAGCGCTATCGGCACAAGAAAGAGTGCGTTGGGCGCTGGAGAATCTGCCCGGTGAGTTTGTTTTGTCGTCCAGTTTCGGCATTCAGGCTGCGGTATCGTTGCATCTGGTGACGCAACAGCGCCCAGATATCCCGGTTATTCTTACGGACACGGGCTATTTGTTCCCTGAAACCTACCAGTTTATTGATGCATTAACAGAGCAGTTAAAGCTGAATCTGCAAGTGTATCGTGCCGCTGAATCTCCGGCTTGGCAGGAGGCGCGCTACGGTAAGCTGTGGGATCAAGGAGTAGAAGGTATCGAGCGCTATAACCTGCTGAATAAGGTTGAACCGATGAATCGGGCGCTGAGTGAGTTAAAGGCGAAAACGTGGTTTGCTGGTCTGCGCCGCGAGCAGTCCGGCAGCCGAGGTGACTTGCCTGTGTTGGCAATTCAGCGCGGCGTCTTCAAATTCCTGCCGATTATCGATTGGGATAACCGCACGGTTTACCAGTATCTGAAAGAAAATGGCCTGAGCTATCACCCGCTATGGGAGCAGGGTTACCTGTCTGTCGGTGATACGCACACCACCCGCAAATGGGAACCGGGCATGAGCGAAGAAGAAACGCGCTTCTTCGGCCTGAAACGCGAATGCGGGCTACACGAAGGGTAAACAGAAAACCGGGCATCGTCCGGTTTAGACCGTTGACAAACCTATTTGCCGAATGAAAACGGGAGTAACGGAATAGAAGAGTAAAGCGTTTGCGCCATGGATGGCGCAAGCCGAGCGTACAGGGATGTATTTACAGCGTCTTTACGATCTATCCGTTACTCCCGCTCTACGGACTTTGTCAGCAACCTCAACCGGGCACTGCCCGGTTTTTTATCGTCTGAATAACGCTTGTGAACGTATTGTTATTCCATTACGGAACTTGTCATTCCAATTCGGCATTTCATAAGTGTTCTGTCTGCACCGTATAGTCGCATTATCTACTTTTTTGCTTAGTTAAGGCGATTGTGAACTATCTCCCTATATTTGCCGATCTTCGTCAGCGTCCGGTACTGGTTGTTGGCGGTGGCGAGGTTGCTACGCGCAAAATCGATCTACTGCAACGCGCGGGTGCGGAGGTAAAAATTGTCGCGCAAGCGCTGGCGGAGCCACTGGCTGCACAGCATCAGGCTGGGAAGGTTGAATGGCTGGCACAGACGTTTACGCCAGCGCTGTTATCCGGCGTGTTTCTCGTGATTGCCGCAACCGATGACGCTGAGCTGAATGCAGCAGTGTTTGAGGCGGCAAATCAGCGTCATTTGTTGGTGAACGTGGTGGACGACCAGCCGAAGTGCTCGTTTATTTTCCCCTCGATTGTTGACCGTTCTCCACTGGTGGTGGCGATTTCCTCGGGAGGGCAGGCGCCCGTGCTGGCACGCTTGCTGCGCGAAAAACTGGAATCATTACTGCCAGTCAGTCTGGGTACGATGGCGCACATCGCCGGAAGCTGGCGTAACAGAATTAAAACCCGTCTGCATTCGATGTCAGCACGCCGTCGTTTTTGGGAACGGCTGTTTGTCGGGCGTTTTGCTGCACTGGTTTCTGCCGGACAGCTGGCGCAGGCTGAAGACGAATTGCAACAGCAACTGATTAATCAGCAAGACGAGCAACAACTGCCTGCGGCATCACGCGGTGAAGTAGCGTTGGTTGGTGCAGGCCCCGGCGATGCGGGGCTGTTGACGTTACGTGGCTTACAGGTGATGCAGCAGGCGGATGTGGTGCTGTATGACCACTTGGTTAGCGCCGATGTGCTGGAGCTGGTGCGTCGTGATGCTGAGCGCATCTGCGTCGGGAAACGAGCCAGCGCGCACTCGCTACCACAGGATGAGATTAACCGACTATTGGTGACGCTGGCGCAAGAAGGTAAGCGAGTGGTGCGTCTGAAAGGCGGTGACCCCTTCATCTTTGGTCGTGGCGGCGAAGAGCTGCAAGCCGTGGCGCAGGCCGGGGTTTCATTTCAGGTGGTGCCCGGCGTGACGGCAGCGGCAGGTGTGACGGCGTATGCGGGGATCCCGCTGACGCACCGAGATTATGCACAGAGCGTACTTTTTATTACCGGCCACTGTCGCCCCGATGGCGACGAACTGGACTGGTCAACGCTGGCGCGCGGGCGTCAGACGCTGGCGATTTATATGGGAACGATGAAAGCTGCGGAAATTTCACAGCAGCTTATCGCGCATGGCCGTTCAGCGCAGACCCCAGTCGCGGTAATCAGCCGCGGTACTCGACACGATCAGCAGGTGCAAATCGGCACGCTGCAAGAGTTAGAACATTTGGCACGGCAAGCGCCGACTCCAGCACTGCTGGTGATTGGCGAGGTGGTGGACTTACATCACCAAATTGCTTGGTTTGGTCAGACTACGCCGACGGTGCCGCAAGACAGCCGCCCAGCGGTAGTAAACTTGGCTTAAGGAAAGGGTATGGACGAGAAACGACTCACGCATTTACGGCAGCTTGAAGCCGAAAGCATTCACATCATCCGCGAAGTGGCGGCCGAGTTCAGTAACCCGGTGATGATGTATTCCATCGGTAAAGACTCTTCGGTGATGTTGCATTTGGCGCGCAAGGCGTTCTATCCGGGTTCGCTGCCTTTCCCGCTGCTGCACGTTGATACCGGCTGGAAATTTCGTGAAATGTATGAATTCCGCGACCGGACGGCGAAAGCCTATGGCTGTGAACTGTTGGTACACCGTAACCCGCAGGGTGAAGCATTGGGGATTAACCCTTTTGTACACGGCAGCGCCAAGCATACCGACATCATGAAAACCGAAGGATTGAAGCAAGCGCTGGATAAATACGGGTTTGATGCCGCATTTGGTGGGGCGCGTCGTGATGAAGAGAAGTCACGTGCCAAAGAGCGTATTTACTCCTTCCGCGACCGTTTTCACCGCTGGGATCCGAAGAACCAGCGTCCGGAACTGTGGCATAACTATAACGGCCAGATTAACAAAGGCGAGAGCATTCGCGTTTTCCCGCTCTCCAACTGGACCGAACTGGATATCTGGCAATATATCTATCTGGAAAACATCGAGATTGTCCCGCTGTATCTGGCCGCTCCGCGCCCGGTGCTGGAGCGTGATGGGATGCTGCTGATGGTGGATGACGACCGCATCGACCTGCAACCGGGCGAAGTCATTGAACAACGGATGGTACGCTTCCGCACGTTGGGCTGCTGGCCGCTGACGGGTGCGGTAGCATCACATGCGCAGACGCTGCCGGAAATCATCGAAGAGATGCTGGTTTCTACGACCAGTGAGCGTCAAGGACGGGTGATTGACCGCGATCAGGCCGGTTCAATGGAACTGAAAAAGCGTCAAGGGTATTTCTGAGGAATCGTCGAATGAGCCAAATTTCGTTAAAAGACACAGTCGCAGAAAATGGGGCTGAGAAAGATACTGTTGTCATCAATAACGCGATTGCACAGCAGATCGCCGAGCAGGGTGGTGTGGAAGCCTATTTACATGCACAGCAGGATAAAACGTTGCTGCGTTTTCTGACTTGCGGCAGCGTCGATGATGGGAAAAGTACGCTGATTGGCCGTTTGCTACACGATACGCGTCAGATTTATGAAGATCAGCTCAGTACCCTGCACAATGACAGCAAGCGAATTGGAACGCAGGGAGAAAAGCTGGATCTGGCGCTGCTGGTCGATGGACTTCAGGCTGAGCGCGAGCAGGGCATTACGATTGATGTGGCTTACCGCTATTTTTCGACGGAAAAACGCAAATTTATCATCGCTGATACGCCGGGACACGAGCAATACACCCGCAACATGGCGACCGGAGCATCCACCTGCGAGCTGGCGATTCTGTTGATTGACGCCCGCAAAGGCGTACTGGATCAAACCCGTCGGCACAGCTTTATTGCGACCCTACTGGGGATTCGCGATCTGGTGGTGGCGGTGAACAAAATGGATCTGGTTGATTATCAACAGACGGTATTCGAGCAGTTTAAGCAGGATTACCTGGATTTTGCCCAGCAGCTGCCTGCCGACCTGAATATCACCTTTGTGCCCATTTCCGCCTTGGATGGCGACAACGTTGCGACGCCGAGCACGGCGATGAGTTGGTATACCGGGCCAACGCTGTTAGAGGTGTTAGAAACGGTGAATGTGGCGCAGCGCAGCCTCGAGCAGCCGATGCGCTTCCCGGTGCAGTATGTCAACCGCCCGAATCTGGATTTCCGTGGCTACGCGGGAACACTGGCATCCGGCATTATCCGCGTCGGGCAGCGGGTTAAAGTGCTGCCGTCCGGTGTAGAATCTACCGTCAGCCGTATTGTGACCTTTGACGGCGATTTGCCGCAGGCACAGGCGGGAGAAGCGATCACGCTGGTGCTGACCGATGAAATCGACATCAGCCGCGGCGATCTGCTGGTTGACAGCAGCGAATCCCTGAAAGCGGTGCAGCATGCGTTGGTGGATGTCGTCTGGATGGCGGAGCAGCCACTGGTGCCGGGACAGAGCTACGACATCAAGATCGGTGGCAAGAAAACGCGTGCACGGCTTGAGAATATTCAGTATCAGGTGGAGATCAATACGCTGACGCAGCGCGTTGCTGAAAACCTACCACTGAATGGTATCGGTTGTGTTGAGCTGATTTTTGATGAGCCGCTGGTGTTGGATAATTATCAGCACAACGCGGTGACGGGCGGAATGATCTTTATCGATCGTCTGAGTAACGTGACGGTGGGTGCGGGTCTGGTGCGGGAACCTATCGAACAGGTGTATCAGGAGGCCGGGGCGTTCAGCGCGTTTGAGCTGGAACTGAATGCGCTGGTGCGTCGCCACTTCCCACACTGGGGTGCGCGTGATCTGCTGGGAGGCAAATAACGTGTCTTTACGTGATGAGCCGAATGACGATAACGTCGTCTGGCATGCGCACGATGTCTCCCGTGAGTCGCGCGAGAAGCTGCATGGTCATCAGGGCGTGGTTATCTGGTTTACCGGGCTGTCTGGGTCTGGTAAATCCACGCTGGCGGGGGCACTGGAGCAAGCGCTACACCAGCGCGGTGTCAGCACTTACCTGCTGGATGGCGACAATGTCCGGCACGGTTTGTGCCGGGATTTGGGTTTCACCGATGACGATCGGCGCGAGAATATTCGCCGCGTGGGGGAAGTCGCCAAACTGATGGTGGATGCTGGTTTGGTGGTGCTGACCGCGTTTATCTCGCCACATCGTGCCGAACGTAAAATGGTGCAAGATTTGCTGGGAGAAGGGCAATTTATTGAAGTCTTTGTGGATACGCCGTTAGCGACCTGTGAAGCGCGCGATCCTAAGGGATTGTATAAAAAAGCCCGCGCGGGAGAACTGCGTAATTTCACCGGAATCGACTCGGTGTATGAAGCGCCGGAAGCGCCAGATAGCCATTTGGATGGCGAACAATTAGTAACAAATTTGACCGACCAATTGTTAGATCTGCTTGGCAAGCGAGCTATTATCAAACTCTGATGTCTTCGCCAACATCATGATTTGTCTCTCGGGTGATGTGGAAGAATTACGGGAACGATGATGCCAAATGCCACTCAATTAATGATCGGTAAAACGAAATCAATGTCGGATGATGAAGAGCGTGCCTCGTACCCTTTTATGGGGGCGGTGGCAGGCTTCTCTTTTTATTGGTTGGCTTTCACGCTTCCCTTTTTGGTGTACGGTTCCAATACCACGTTTTTCTTCATGCTTTACACCTGGCCTTTTTTTCTGGCCTTGATGCCACTTTCGGTTTTAATCGGGGTGGGATTTAGCTTTGTGCTGAGTGGGAACGTGTTCTATACCCTTTCTGCGACCGGGCTATCGGTGGTCTGTCTATTCTGGCTGGTGTTTTCTTTTCTGACGGGTTGGTAAACCACCAGCCCATATTTTGGGCTGGCCTTGATTAATAGCAGCGTTGTTTCATTTGTTTCATATAAACAACGTGAATTACAGCACCTTACTTAGAAACGCACGTGTGCGTGGGTTACTCGGATTGGTAAAAATGTCTTCGGGTTTACCCTGTTCCTGAATAATGCCCTGATCGATAAAGATCACGCGGTCGGCGACTTCCCGGGCGAAGGCCATCTCATGCGTTACGATCACCATCGTCATACCTTCCAGCGCCAGCGTTTTCATGACGGCCAACACTTCACCCACCAGTTCTGGGTCTAACGCAGAAGTGGGTTCATCAAACAACATGATCGCAGGTTCCATCGCTAACGCGCGAGCAATGGCGACACGCTGCTGTTGACCACCAGACAGGCTGTTCGGCCAGGCATCGATTTTATCCAGCAAACCAACCTTGCTGAGCAAGACTTTAGCGCGCTCAACGGCTTGTGCTCGGGGGATTTTTTTCACATCCATCGGTGCCATAATCACATTTTCCAACACCGTCATGTGTGGGAACAGATTAAACCGTTGAAATACCATGCCTACGCTTTCACGCATACGGTTGATATCGGTTCTCTTATCGTGAATGGCAAAGCCGTTGACCGTAATCTCGCCTGCTGACAGCGTTTCTAGTGCGTTAATGCAGCGCAGGAATGTGCTCTTCCCTGAACCCGATGGGCCGATCATGCAGATGACTTCCTGAGGGGCAATATCACAGGAAATACCAGACAGAACCTGCGTATCACCAAACTTTTTTTGCAGATTATTAACGTGAATCACTTTTACCGAACCTCGTTTCCATGTGCCGAACCAGCAGTGAGAGCAGGAAAGTAATAACCCAATAGACAAGAGAGATGGTCAGGTAGGGTTCCCAATAGGTGGCATAAGCGCCAGAAACGGTACGGGCCGCATAGGCCAGATCGGCAAGGCCGATTGCTGAAGCGAGTGAAGAATCTTTTACGATGGCAATCGCGTTGTTTCCCAGTGGCGGCAGCATACGGCGGAATGCCTGCGGTAATATTACCTTGCGCATGGTCTTACCGTAGCTCATCCCCAGTGAACGCGAAGCTTCCATCTGACCGCGATCGATGGATTGAATACCTGCACGAAAAATCTCGGAAACATAAGCCCCGGCATTTAGGGTGATCGCCACAATACAGGAGAGAAATGCGCCGTAGTCGGAACGCAGCATACGCGCGAAATCTACGGACATCATGCCACTGGTGACCAGCAGGCCGTCACGTGGGTTGATAAACAACGGCACGAGGGCGAAATGCACCACCATGATTTGCACGAATAGCGGCGTGCCGCGGAACGCACTGATATAGATACGAACCGGCCATTGCACACCGTAATGCAGAATATATTTCCAGGGACCGTGTGGCGCCTGTGCTAACCGCCCCAAGCCCAGGGTTAGGCCCCAGCAGGTGCCAAGTATGACACAGATAAGGGTACATTTTATGGTCATCCAGGCACCTTCTGTAAAGAGTGGTGCATATTCCTGAATGATCTCCCAACGAAATCCCGTCAAGATCGTTTCCTTTATGATTGAATAGATTAGCGTAATAACGTGTTATTGATGCCGGATAGCGAGCCACACTATCCGGCAGGTGTTTGTTATGCGAGGATCGTACCGTTGTGGTTTCCTGTTGAGCGATTACTCTGCTGGCAATGTAGGAACATTATTATCAAACCAGGTTTGATAGATTTTGGCGTAGGTACCATCAGCGACAATCTTTTTCAGACCGTCATTGATTTTTTTACGTAGTTCGTCGTTACCTTTAGCTACGGCGATACCAAAATACTGGCGTTCAAAGCGGGCATCGGAAACCAGATTGAATTGTTTTTCAGGGTGGGTCTTAATGTAAAACTTAATGACGCCCACATCACCGACCGCCGCGCCAATGCCGTCTTCATACAGCTCTTGCAGCATTAATGGCGTGTTGTCGAAGCGTTTAATCGACGTGCTGTTTTTACCCAAAACATCAGAAACGACAACGTCGCCGGTACTGGAGTTTACCACGCCGACTTTATTGTCTTTCAGGGCGGCGACTGAATCGATCGTTGAGCCTTTAGGTACAACGATCGACTGTTCGGCAGGGAAGTAAGGGTTGGAGAAATCAACCATCTGTTTGCGTTTGTCTGTGATCGTGATACCCGAAATGATGATGTCACGGTCGCCCGCACCCAGCGTGGCAAAAATGCCTTCCCAAGGGGTGTTGATCAGCTTGATGTTAAATTTTTCAGCTTTGGCAATTGCTTTAATAATGTCGATATCAAAGCCTTCTAATTCTTTCTGCGCGTTTTCAAATTCGAACGGGCGATAGGTGCCACCGGAGCCTACAACGTAGGTTGGTTCTGCTGCGAATGCGCTGCCAGACATAACAGTGGCGCACATGGCACCAATCAGTAACAGTTTCTTAAACATGCGTTCTCCTGGTATTGGGTTAAATTTTTGTGCGTATGCACTTTTTTTATGCATTTTGTCTGCATAAAAATACACATATAGCGTTGATGATTCAACTTACGTCTGCTGAGCAAGGTACTTTCTGCTTGTCAGATTGAGTGTAGCTGACGTTAATCTTTCCCTTCGCGGTCTGACAATGTGGAGTCGGAGCTAAAGTTATGGGATGATTAGGCGGTTTTGCAGGGGGCGGGATGGGAAAACTTACGCTGTTATTACTGGTATTGCTCGGCTGGCTTCAGTATTCACTGTGGCTGGGCAAAAATGGTATTCATGATTATGTGCGAGTAAAGGATGATGTTGTTGTCCAGCAAGGGAACAATGCCAAACTGAAAGCCCGTAACGAGCAATTGTTTGCAGAAATTGATGATCTGAACGGTGGACAGGAAGCGATTGAAGAGCGTTCACGCAACGAGCTGGGCATGATTAAACCCGGCGAGAGTTTCTATCGTCTGGTGCCGGAGTCTGGCCATCGTTCTGCTGCTACCCCTGTGTCTTCACCTAACAACACATCACGCTAACGCATGTTAAAACAGAGTCTTTCCCAGCCAGAGATTGTTGCTGTTCTGCCCGCTGCCGGTAATGGCAGCCGGATGAAAAGCGATCGTCCTAAACAGTACTTGACCATCGGTCATAAAACGATCCTCGAACACGCGGTTGATGCGTTGTTATCTCATCCCCTGATTCATCGAGCAGTGATTGCCATTAGTCCTGATGATGTATCCTTTCATTCCTTACCGATCGCCAGAGATCCTCGCATCCGTGTGGTTGTTGGGGGAAAACAACGTGCTGATTCAGTATTGGCGGGATTACAAGAGGTTGCTGATACAGAATGGGTTTTGGTACATGACGCAGCGCGTCCCTGTTTGCATCAGGATGATCTGGCTCGGTTGTTGAGTCTGGTTGGACACAGTGACGTTGGTGGAATTTTGGCTGCTCCGGTTCGTGATACGATGAAGCGCGGTTCAGGATCGGTGATTACCCAAACGGTTGAGCGACGTGATTTATGGCATGCGCTCACGCCCCAGTTGTTTCCTTCCGTTTTATTGAAAACCTGTTTACGCCGCGCTTTAAATGATGGCGTGGTGGTCACTGATGAGGCCTCTGCGCTGGAGTATTGTGGTTATCATCCACAATTAATAAGTGGTCGCGCTGATAATATTAAAGTGACCTGCCCGGAAGATTTGGCATTGGCCGAGTTTTATTTAACGAATTTGCACCACAATCATACGATTGAATAAAAAGGAGAAGGCGCGATGCGTATCGGTCACGGTTTTGATGTTCATAAATTCGGTGGAGAAGGTCCGCTGGTGATCGGTGGTGTGCGTATTCCTTATACTCAGGGATTACTGGCACATTCTGACGGTGATGTTGTTTTGCATGCGGTAACTGATGCGCTACTCGGTGCTGCGGCATTGGGGGATATTGGAAAACTATTTCCTGATACTGACCCTGCGTTTAAAGGTGCTGACAGCCGTGGGCTATTGCGGGAAGCCTGGAAAAAAATTAATGAGAAAGGCTACCGTCTGGGAAATGTGGACGTCACGATTATCGCTCAGGCACCTAAAATGGCCCCCCACATTCCGCAAATGCGGGTGAATCTGGCTGAAGACTTACAGTGCCATATGGACGACGTGAACATTAAGGCAACGACAACGGAACAGTTGGGCTTTACTGGCCGAGGTGAGGGGATTGCCTGCGAAGCAGTCGCTCTGCTGGTAAAAAACGAAGCCGGTGAGATTGTCGCATGGTAAGTACGCACTGATGATTGAGATGAATAACGATGACAGCCTGATTTGGTTGCATGGCAAACCACGGTCATCTGGCGTACTGAAATCGACGGCGGATGATTTCTGCGTGATTGAGGATCTGGGGTTTCAGCCCGATGGCGAGGGTGAGCATGTTTTGGTGCGCGTGCGTAAGCGCGGCTGTAATACGCAATTTGTCGCGGAAGCATTGGCTAAATTTTGCCGTATCCCACAACGTGATGTGAGCTATGCCGGTCTGAAGGATCGCCATGCCGTGACCGAACAATGGTTCTGTCTACGTATTCCTGGTAAAGCCGAGCCTGATTTTAGCGCATTTTTGTTGGAAGGTTGCGAGGTGCTTGAATTTGCTCGTCATCGCCGTAAATTGCGTATTGGTTCGTTACAAGGCAATGATTTTGCTTTGGTATTGCGTCAGATTAGCGATCGGCCTGATGTGGAATCTCGCTTACAACAGGTTGCTGAATACGGTGTACCTAACTATTTTGGGCGTCAGCGATTTGGCAAGGGCGGTAACAATCTTGAGCAGGCGCGTCTCTGGGCGAATAATACTATTCGGGTCAAAGAGCGTAGTAAGCGCAGCTTTTATCTTTCAGCCAGTCGGAGTGCGCTCTTTAATCAGGTTGCCAGTATCAGGCTTGCCAGACAGCAGGCCAAAACTGTTTTATCGGGCGATGCATTACAATTAACCGGTCGTGGGAGTTGGTTTGTCGCCAAGCCGGATGAGTTGACGGCGTTACAAGCAAGAGTTGACGCGGGTGAACTTCAGGTAACTGCGCCGTTACCCGGAGAAGGTGAACTCGGTACGTTAGATGCTGCACTGGCTTTTGAACAGCAGAGTCTGGTCGGTCAGGAAACGTTGTGGACATTATTACAACGTGAACGGGTTGAACCTGCTCGTCGGGCGATTTTATTATATCCGCAGCGTATGGTCTGGCATTGGTTGGATGACAGTACGGTTGCACTGAAATTCTGGTTGCCTGCTGGAAGTTTTGCCACCAGCGTTGTACGTGAAATTATCGATCAGCAACAGGACTTGGATACTGTAGCCTGACGTATGCAGTTGATTTTTCCTAATCGAATGTTTGTAACGATAATGATGATAGCGGCAATTTTTACCCCGCTTGGGGGAAAGTGCGCATTGGCGATGAGGTTAACCAAATCTGAGGTTAGCAGAGAATGGTGAACAAACGGATGCAAACGTTGCTGGCGCAGTTGCGTCAATTGGGTATACAGGATGAGCGCCTGCTGAAGGCTATTGAAGCTGTACCCAGAGAACGCTTTGTTGACGAAGCGTTTGAGCACAAAGCTTATGAAAATACTGCATTGCCAATAGGATCCGGTCAGACGATCTCCCAACCCTATATGGTGGCGCGGATGACAGAATTATTGTGTCTGACGCCCGAGTCCCGAGTGTTGGAAATCGGAACAGGTTCTGGCTATCAAACAGCCATTTTGGCCCATCTTGTCAAGCATGTCTGTTCCGTTGAGCGCATCAAAGGATTGCAGTGGCATGCTAAACGTCGGCTTAAGCAGCTCGATTTACATAATGTTTCCACTCGTCACGGCGATGGCTGGCAAGGATGGGCTTCTCGTGGGCCTTTTGATGCCATCATTGTGACCGCCGCACCACCAGAGATTCCGAAAGCCTTGCTGGCACAACTGGATGAGGGCGGGATAATGGTGCTACCCGTAGGCGATCAATCACAAATGCTACAGTTGGTGCAGCGCCATGCGGGGGAATTCATTATTCAGGCGGTGGAAGCTGTTCGGTTTGTTCCACTAGTCAAAGGTGAACTAGCCTGATACCGTTGCGGTAGGGTATTTTGATAGTTGTTTCTTGATGGTAGAGAAGTACAACTATCTGAATTAATTTGCGAATTTTATAGTTATAGGGGAGAGGGCGCATGGGAAGCCGAATGATGGGTTTGCGTCAAATGGCTGTTTGTACGGTAATTGTTTTGGGGGTAGCTGGTTGCTCCAACAATAACACGACATCAGCACCGATAAGCAGTGTGGACGGAAATAAGGGTAGTAGAAGCGGCATGCTATCGGCACCTCCATCACGTATATCGACCTCTGGTGACTCAATGGTTACGACGCGTGATGGGCGAATTGTTTATAACCGTAGTTACGGGAATATTCCGAAAGGTAGCTATAACGGTAATAATTATATCGTCAAGCGTGGCGATACGTTATTTTATATTGCGTGGATTACAGGTAATGATTACCGGGATCTGGCTCAGCGCAATAATATTCCAGAACCCTATAGCCTGAATGTAGGCCAAACCTTAAGTCTTGGGAATGGTTCTACTGGTGTTACAGGTAGTGGTTTGACCGGTGGTGGAATGTTGGCAGCGACGGATGCGACAACGAAGGGCGTACCGACGCCGCCATCAAGTGCTCAAATACAAACTACACAGGTTGATTCTCAGTCAACTAATGCGTATTCTGGTAATTCGGGTAAACAGAATGTAGGCAAAATGTTGCCTACGGCAGGAGCAACAGCCACCGCTCCTGTTACCGCACCAGCGGCTGTTGCCAGCAGCAATACGAGTAGTACCGCTGCTGTCGGCAGTTGGCGTTGGCCTACCGATGGGAAAGTCATAGATAGTTTCTCCGCATCTGAAGGGGGAAATAAAGGGATTGATATCGCCGGCTCACGTGGGCAACCGATCACTTCTACCGCCAGTGGGCGTGTAGTGTATGCGGGCAACGCTCTGCGAGGTTACGGAAATCTAATAATCATCAAGCATAATGATGACTACCTGAGCGCCTATGCCCATAACGACACAATGCTGGTCCGGGAACAACAAGAGGTCACGGCGGGGCAACAAATCGCTACCATGGGTAGCACCGGAACCAGTTCAGTACGTTTGCATTTTGAAATTCGTTACAAGGGGAAATCCGTAAACCCGCTGCGTTTTCTTCCGCAGCGATAAATCGGGCAGAGTATTTCGGTATTCTGCCAAGGGATCACGGGTAGGAGCCACTTATGAGCCAAAGTACGCTGAAAGTTAACGAGTTACATGAAGATGCTGATTTCGAAGAGAATGGACTTGACGTTTTTGACGACAAAGCGCGAAACCAGTGATAATGATTCGATTGATGATGAGTTATTATCGCAAGGGGTCCCACAGCGTGTTTTAGACGCTACGCAACTCTATTTGGGAGAGATTGGTTATTCGCCTCTTTTAACCGCTGAAGAAGAAGTCTATTTTGCCCGACGTGCGTTGCGCGGTGATACTCCGTCACGCCGTCGGATGATCGAAAGTAACCTGCGGCTGGTGGTGAAAATTGCCCGCCGTTACAACAATCGTGGTTTAGCGCTTTTAGATCTTATTGAGGAAGGGAATCTCGGTCTGATCCGCGCAGTAGAAAAATTTGATCCAGAAAGGGGATTCCGTTTTTCAACTTACGCCACATGGTGGATTCGGCAAACGATTGAACGGGCCATCATGAATCAAACCCGCACCATTCGTTTGCCTATTCATATCGTCAAAGAGCTGAACGTTTATCTGCGTACCGCACGCGAACTTTCTCATAAACTGGACCACGAGCCAAGCGCGGAAGAAATTGCCGAGCAGCTCGATAAACCTGTTGATGATGTTAATCGTATGTTGCGTTTGAATGAGCGTATTACTTCCGTTGACACGCCATTGGGTGGTGATTCGGAAAAGGCGCTGCTGGATATTCTGGCTGATGAAAAAGACAACGGCCCAGAAGATACCACGCAAGATAATGATATGAAGCAGAACATCGTGAAGTGGTTATTTGAACTTAACGCTAAACAGCGTGAAGTTTTAGCCCGTCGCTTTGGTCTGTTGGGCTATGAAGCTGCAACGTTGGAAGATGTTGGCCGGGAAATCGGCTTGACTCGTGAACGTGTTCGGCAGATTCAGGTTGAAGGTTTGCGTCGTCTGCGTGAAATTTTGCAGGCACAAGGACTCAATATTGAAGAATTGTTCCGTGAATAACGACGGTTCGATATAGTATTAGTCAGAATAAAAAACGGTGGGGTAACCCACCGATTTTTTATGTGCTGACAACGGTTAGCGAACGATATTCGCCAGCAGGAAATCGACGATCTCGCTGGTTTTAATCATTTGTTTTTCACCAATCCGGCGATGCTTATATTCAATCTCTTCGCTATCCAAATTGCGATCGCCAATAACAATGGTATGCGGTACGCCAATTAATTCCATATCAGCGAACATCACGCCAGGGCGTTCTTTACGATCGTCCAATAACACTTCGATACCTTTAGCGTGTAATTGCTGATAAATATCTTCAGCGACTTCCTTCACGCGGAAAGACTTGTGCATATTCATCGGCAGAATAGCGACGTGGAAAGGTGCAATCGCGTCTGGCCAGATAATGCCACGATCGTCATGATTCTGTTCAATCGCGGCTGCGACGACGCGAGTGACCCCAATACCGTAGCAACCCATGGTGAGAATCTGATTACGTCCATCTTCTCCCTGTACGGTCGCTTTTAAGGCCTCTGAATATTTAGTACCCAGTTGGAAGATATGACCGACTTCAATACCACGCTTAATTTGTAGCGTCCCTTTACCATCAGGGCTGGCATCACCTTCTACCACATTACGGATATCTGCAACGGAGGGCAGAGGAACATCTCGCTCCCAGTTGATACCGAAATAGTGTTTGTCATCAATATTGGCACCGGCGCCAAAATCACTCATTGCGGCAACCGCCCGGTCAACCACGACAGGAATCGGTAAATTTACCGGTCCTAGTGAGCCAGGACCTGCGCCAACGATAGCTCGGATTTCCTCTTCCGTTGCAAATGTCAGCGGGCTGGCAACCAGTTCGAGTTTCTCGGCTTTAACTTCGTTCAGTTCATGATCGCCACGTACCAGCAGGGCGACCAGTTTCTGTCCGCTTTCTTCCGTTGCCTTAACCAGTAAGGTTTTTACCGTTTTTTCAATTGGCAGCTTAAATTGTTCAACCAGTTGAGCGATCGTTTTAGCATTTGGCGTATCAACCAGACGCATTTCTTCCTGAGCTTCTGCGCGCCCTAATTTTGGGGCAACAGCTTCAGCCAGCTCAATATTTGCTGCGTAGTCTGAATCGGTAGAGAAGACGATGTCATCTTCACCGCTTGCCGCTAATACCTGGAATTCATGCGATGCATTACCGCCGATGGAGCCGGTATCTGCCTGAACAGCTCTGAAATCCAGATCCATGCGGCTGAATATTTTGCTGTAGGCGGCGTACATGGCATCGTAGGTCACCTGAAGTGATTCCTGTGATGTATGGAAAGAGTACGCATCTTTCATCAGAAACTCACGGGAACGCATGACGCCAAAACGTGGACGAACTTCATCACGGAACTTGGTCTGAATCTGGAAAAAATTCAATGGAAGCTGTTTGTATGAGCTGATCTCATTACGGATCAAATCAGTAATCACTTCTTCATGTGTTGGACCAAGTACGAACGGGCGTTCACCACGGTCAACAAAACGCAGAAGCTCTGGGCCATATTGCTCCCAGCGACCGCTTTCTAACCAAAGGTCGGCTGGTTGAACCACCGGCATGGAAACCTCAATCGCGCCTGCGTTATTCATCTCTTCGCGCACGATGGTTTCTACTTTTCTCAAAACGCGCAAGCCGGTCGGCAGCCAGGTATAGAGGCCAGAGGCGAGTTTGCGAATCATACCTGCACGGAGCATTAACTGGTGGCTGATAACTTCCGCATCAGCGGGCGTCTCCTTGAGTGTGGAGAGCATGTATTGACTAGTACGCATGGTGTTTTAGTTCCGTCAGAACAAGAAATAGCATCTGCTGCCTAATGCAGCCGAAGGCATAAAAAGTGGCTTAGTTTAACAGTGTGAACCGCTCCTCAAAAGAGAGTCGGGATAAATTTATGTAGGAATAGTCATCGTGAACTCATCGCGGCGCATATGTGAGGCTTTTAGCTTGCATCGAGAGACAATACCTCGGTTTGTTGATCCGACACGCGCCAACGTACATTGAATTCCAATAATAAAACGGCGTACTCCCGATCGTTCTTTTCACCCTTGCGGTATGCCGGACGAGGATCCTGGGCAAGAACCTGGCTGATAAAGCGCTTTAGCTGTGGGTACTTCAATCGATTGTGGGCGAGTTGTTGTTCCGCATACGGAGAGAATATAACCGTCATCTCCGTTTCTGGTGCAGATTGAGCGAAACCCGCAAGTGCATTTGGATAACTTTCTGCAAAAGGGAGATAGGGTTTGATATCAATGATCGGTGTGCCATCAACCAGATCGAGACTACCTAACTCCAGAGTAATGTTTCCATCCTGCGCTCGAATGCCTTTTAACTCTACGAGTGACATCCCGATAGGGTTAGGACGGAAAGTGGAGCGTGTTGCGAATACCCCAACGCGCGCATTTCCGCCTAATCTAGGCGGACGGACGGTAGGATGCCAACCCTTTTCCATGGTCTGGTGGAAAATAAACAGGATCCACAAATGGCTGAAATCGGAAAGCCCACGAACACATTCCGCCTGATTATAAGGCGGTAAAAGCTGGAGTTCCCCTCCGCCATCATCAATCAGACCCGGTTGCCGTGGAATGGCGAATTTTTCTTTGTAGGGTGAACGAATAACGCCGATCTGATTGAAAATAAATGGATTCATTTATCTGAAACTTTTAATGCGGTACCTTGGCAAACGGCCTGACGGTAACAACCAGCAACACCGCTGATGATCTGGCATTCATGGAGTAAAACGGCATTGGCTTTCATCGCGGTTGCTCGGTTCTGCATTCTTTTCCGAGCATTGGTCGTATTCGGAGGGGAGTCTTGTGCTGTTACCTGACACGATGAACCTGACACTTCTCCCATGTCTCGAAACGGCTTGCCAACCAACTCTTCAGCGTTTTTATAGAGAACAGCAGGCGCGGGGCGCGGAGCTGGTTTTGGCTTCGCGACAGGTTCTACTTTCGGTTCGCTAACCGGTTGAGGTGCGGGTGCTGTTGGCTTTTGGAATAGGGAACAGCCTGTTAGCGATATGGTTAACAAGATAAGAGGGACGACACGCATAGGATTACCTCTGCTTTTTCTCAAAGAGCGGATATTGAAGCAAGCTATTGCACAAATAACAAGACGAGCCTGAGCTCGTCTTAAGGATATATTTAATAAAACGTGTAACGAGAGACTTACCAACCTTTCACTGCGCCACCGTTGAAGATTTTATTTGCCGCTTCGTTAACATCGTCTGACTGATAAGCCTGAACGAATTTTTTCACATTTTCCGCGTCTTTATTGTCTTCGCGAGAAACCAGCAGGTTTACATACGGAGAGTCTTTTTCTTCAACAAAAATGCCGTCTTTAGCAGGTGTTAAGTTAATCTGGCTGGCATACGTTGTGTTGATAATTGCCAATGCAATTTGCGCATCGTCCAGGGAGCGAGGCAATTGTGGGGCTTCCAGTTCAACCAGCTTAAGATTTTTGGCATTCTCTGTAACATCCAGAATGGTTGGTAACAGGCCAACGTTATCTTTTAGCTTAACTAAGCCGACTTTTTGTAACAGTAATAATGAGCGACCCAGATTAGTTGGATCGTTCGGTAGCGCAATTTGTGCACCGTTTTGTAATTCATCCAGTGATTTTATTTTCTTGGAATAACCCGCAATCGGATAAACAAAACTATTACCAACAGCAACTAACTTATAGCCGCGATCTTTGATCTGCTGATCCAGATAAGGTTTATGTTGGAAAGCGTTGAGATCGATATCACCTTTGCTTAGCGCTTCATTAGGCAAAACATAATCATTAAAGGTTACTAATTCCACATCCAGACCATATTTATCTTTTGCCACTTTCTGCGCAACTTCTGCAACTTGCTGTTCAGCACCAACAATGACGCCAACTTTAATATGGTTTGGGTTCTTTTCTTCCTGACCACATCCCGCCAGCGCAAGAACGCTAATTAAAGCCCCAATGGTTGCGATGGATTTAAATTTCATAGCCATATCCTTAACCTCTAATTAAAAATCTTCATAGCTTATGCTCAAAGTAAGCAAAAGTGTGTTTTAACGACTACTTGTGTGTGACGGCTTTTACCGTATGGTCCCCGCAAAATTGGATCAGGTAAACCAAAATAACTAACAAGATTAATACAGTATTCATGACGGTAGCGTTATAACCAATATAACCATACTGATACCCAATTTGACCTAGGCCGCCAGCACCAACGGCTCCCCCCATAGCAGAATAGCCTACAAGCGTAATAAGGGTGATCGTTGCGGCGTTAATTAATCCTGGTAAAGCTTCCGGCAGTAAAACCTTTCTGATGATCTGCATGGGTGTTGCACCCATAGCTCGCGCAGCCTCAATTAAACCTGTTGGGATTTCCAGAAGCGCATTTTCTACCATTCTGGCAATGAACGGCGCGGCTCCGACTGTTAGGGGGACAATAGCCGCCTGTAGGCCAATCGAGGTTCCTACCACCATGCGTGTAAAAGGAATCATCCAAACCAGCAAAATAATAAAGGGAATCGATCGAAAAATGTTAACCAGTGCTGAAATGACTCGGTAGAGCTTAGGGTTAGCAATAATTTGTCCGGGGCGGGTGGTATATAATAAAACGCCCACTGGCAGACCCAAAACAAAGCCGAAGAATCCGGAAACGAATGTCATGGCGACGGTTTCCCAGACACCTCGAACCATTAACCACATCATAGCTTCAGACATAACCCAGAACCTCAATAGTAACGTTACTTTCCTGCAAGAACGCGATTGCTGCTACGGTGTCATCATGTTCGCCATGCATTTCCGCCAGCATGATGCCGAATTTAACGCCACCGGCATAATCCATTTGGGCGCTGATGATGTTGTTATTCACATTAAAGCGTCGTGCAACTTCAGAAAGTAACGGTGCGTCAACAGATTGGCCGGTAAATTCCATTCGCAATAACGGGGTGGTATTAATACCGCATTCCGGTGACAGACGAGCAATATAGTCGTCGGGAATATCGAGATGTAAAGTGGATTGAATGAACTTTTGCGCCAGCGGGGTTTTAGGGTGTGAGAACACTTCGCTTACCGTATCTTGTTCGATAAGTTTCCCATCGCTGATGACTGCAACTTGATCGCAAATGCGCTTTACGACATCCATTTCATGAGTGATTAAAAGGATAGTCAGCCCTAAGCGGCGGTTGATATCTTTGAGTAATTCGAGAATCGAGCGGGTCGTTGCGGGATCGAGTGCACTCGTTGCTTCGTCACACAACAACACCTTGGGATTACTGGCCAGAGCGCGAGCGATTGCCACACGTTGTTTTTGCCCACCAGAAAGATTTGCTGGATAAGCATCATGTTTATCCGCCAGACCCACTAAATCCAGCAACTCATTTACCCGACGTGCGATTTCCGCTTTAGGTGTGTTATCCAGTTCGAGAGGAAGCGCAATATTGCCAAATACCGTACGTGAAGCGAGTAAGTTAAAATGCTGAAAGATCATGCCAATTTGTCGGCGTGCTCGTGTGAGCTGACTATCTGATAACTGGGTTAAATCCTGGCCGTCAACCAACACGTTTCCTTGTGTAGGACGTTCTAACAAGTTAACACAGCGGATTAATGTACTTTTGCCCGCACCAGATGCACCAATTACGCCGTAAATCTGTCCCGTTGGAACACGAAGATTTACGTCAGCAAGGGCGGTGATCGCACGCCCTTTTTGCTGAAAAACCTTGGTAATATTAGAAAGTTCAATCATATATTTTTTATCGTGAATGCCTATGGCTGGATAAACCTGATTCTGTCAAAGCAGAATAATAGCGGGATGTTAGGGCGTCTAGACGTCTAAGTCAATTGAGATTGATGTTGTCTGCCATTCTCTCTGTCCGCAAAATCATGCGATACTAGCGAGTAATTTACGCCATCAGGAGCTAAGTAAGTGGCACAGTGTGTTCCAGCAATTTTCCTCGATCGTGACGGCACGATCAACATCGATCACGGATATGTACATGAGATTGATCAGTTTCAATTCATCGACGGTGTCATTGACGCTCTGCAAGAACTGAAAAAATTGGGATTTGCTTTGGTTATTGTGACCAATCAATCTGGTATTGCACGCGGTAAATTCACCGAAGAACAGTTTATGCAACTGACTGAGTGGATGGATTGGTCCTTGGCCGATCGCGATGTTGACTTGGATGGGATCTATTTTTGCCCACACCATCCCGATGCAACAGTGGGAGATTATCGTCAAGTGTGTGATTGCCGTAAACCAGAACCGGGTATGCTGCTTTCTGCCCAACGGCATTTGAATATCGATATGGCTGCTTCTTATATTGTCGGGGATAAAATAGAAGATTTGCAGGCAGGTATTGCTGCTGGGGTTGGAACTAAAGTTTTAGTTCGTACGGGAAAACCTGTCACGGAACAGGGGGAAGCCTTGGCTGATATTGTGATTGATAGCCTTGCAAACTTACCCCAATGGATAAAAAAGCGTAGCTAATAGGCTAAATGGATGAAAGTTGTGCAAATAGAATAAAGTTGGATATATTTGCTTGCGCTTCCTGATTCGCTGCCTATAATGCGCCTCCATCGACACGGCGCTGTGAACACACAACCGGGTCGGTAAAGAAAGAGAAAACGCTTTAAAATAAACGTTGACTCTGCAGGTGATAAGCGTAGTATACGCCACCTCGCGAAGTGGTTAAGACCGCAACGCAACGCTCTTTAACAATTTAATCAGACAATCTGTGTGGGCACTCACAAGACCGTATCTT